>JBJTCL010000068.1:0-7631 GCA_046091865.1 Burkholderiaceae bacterium
CTCGAAGGCCGTGGCGTACAGGCGCTTGAGTTCCTCGGGCACGCGGTCGATGGGCAGCAGCGAGCCCTCGAAGTGCTTGAGATCCATCACCATCACGTCGTCCCACAGGCCCAGCTTCTTGAGGTCGCGGACCAGGAACTCGTTGACGACGGTGAACTCGCCCGACAGGTTGCTCTTCACCGACAGGTTGCCGAAGCAGGGCTCGATCGACGCGTCTACGCCGATGATGTTGCTGATGGTGGCGGTGGGTGCGATGGCCACGCAGTTGCTGTTGCGCATGCCGTGCCGGGCGATGCGCGCGCGCAGCGCGTCCCAGTCCATCGTGCTGCTGCGGTCGACCTCGACGTAGCCGCCACGCGACTCGGCGAGCAGGTCCAGCGTGTCCTGAGGCAGGATGCCGCGGTCCCACAGGCTGCCGCGGTAGCTGCTGTAGCGGCCGCGCTCAGCCGCCAGTTCGGTGCTCGCCCAGTAGGCGTGGTAGCACACGGCCTCCATCGAGCGGTCGGCGAACTCAACCGCGGCGGGGCTCGCGTAGGGGATGCGCAGCTGGTACAGGCAATCCTGGAAGCCCATGATCCCCAGCCCCACCGGGCGATGGCGCAGGTTGGAGTCGCGCGCCTTCTTCACGGCGTAGTAGTTGATGTCGATCACGTTGTCGAGCATGCGCATCGCGGTCGAGATGGTGCGCTTGAGCTTGTCGTGGTCGATCTGGCCGTCCTTCAGGTGCTGCAGCAGGTTGACCGAGCCCAGGTTGCACACCGCGGTTTCGGTGTCGCTGGTGTTCAGCGTGATCTCGGTGCACAGGTTGGACGAGTGCACCACGCCGGTGTGCTGCTGCGGGCTGCGCACGTTGCAGGCGTCCTTGAAGGTGATCCAGGGATGGCCCGTCTCGAACAGCATCGTTAGCATCTTGCGCCACAGGTCGCTGGCCTGCACCACCTTGTGCGGCTTGATCTCGCCGCGGGCGGCCTTCTCTTCGTAGGCGACATAGGCCTTCTCGAAGTCGGTGCCGAACAGGTCGTGCAGATCGGGCACCGACGACGGCGAGAACAGCGTCCACTGGCCCTTTTCCATCACCCGCTTCATGAACAGGTCGGGAATCCAGTTGGCGGTGTTCATGTCGTGGGTGCGGCGGCGGTCGTCGCCGGTGTTCTTGCGCAGTTCCAGGAACTCTTCAATGTCCAGGTGCCAGCTTTCCAGGTAGGTGCAGACCGCGCCCTTGCGCTTGCCGCCCTGGTTCACCGCCACCGCGGTGTCGTTGACCACCTTGAGGAAGGGCACCACGCCCTGCGACTCGCCATTGGTGCCCTTGATGTGGCTGCCCAGCGCGCGCACGCGCGTCCAGTCGTTGCCCAGGCCACCCGCAAACTTGGACAGCAGCGCGTTTTCCTTGATCGATTCGTAGATGCCGTCCAGATCGTCGGGCACGGTGGTCAGGTAGCAGCTGGAGAGCTGGCTGCGCAGCGTGCCGCTGTTGAACAGCGTGGGCGTGGACGACATGAAGTCGAAGGACGACAGCACCTCGTAGAACTCGATGGCGCGCGCCTCGCGGTCGATCTCGTTGAGCGCCAGGCCCATGGCCACGCGCATGAAGAAGGCCTGCGGCAGCTCGATGCGCTGCTTGCGCACATGCAGGAAGTAGCGGTCGTACAGGGTCTGCAGACCCAGGTAGTCGAACTTCAGGTCGCGATCGGCCTTGAGCGCGGCGCCCAGGCGCTGCAGGTCGTACTGCAGCAGCTTGTCGTCGAGCAACTCGTTGTCCACGCCCTTCTTGATAAAGCCGGCAAAGTACTCGGCATAGGCCTCACCCGACTGCGCCAGCGTGACCTCGCGGCCCAGCACCTCCTTGAAAATGGTGTGCAGCAGCAGGCGCGCGGTGGCAAAGGTGTAGTCGGGCTCCTTTTCGATCAGGGTGCGCGCTGCCAGGATGGCGGCCTTGTAGACCTCGTCGATCGGCACGCCGTCGTACAGGTTGCGCAGCGTCTCGGCCAGGATGGGTTCGGCCTTGACGTCGGCGTTGAGTCCGGCGCAGGCGGCGTTGATCAGCTCGCGCAGTGCCGCCATGTCCAACGGCACACGCTGGCCGCCGTCGACCACGTGCAGCACGGGGGCCTGCGGCGCCTCCTGGGCCGACTGCTTGGCGCGCTCCTGTGCGCGGCGCTCGCGGTACAGCACGTAAGCGCGGGCGATCTCGTGATGGCCGCCGCGCATCAGGCCCAGTTCGACCTGGTCCTGCACGTCCTCGATGTGGAAGGTGCCGCCGCCCGGACGCGAACGCATCAGCGCGCGCACCACCGCCTGGGTGAGCTCATCGACCACCTCGCGCACGCTGGCCGATGCGGCGCCCTGGGTGCCGTGCACCGCCAGGAAGGCCTTCATCATCGCAATCGCGATCTTGTTCGGCTCGAAAGGAACCACGGCACCGTTGCGGCGAATGATCTGGTAGTTGGCGAGCGCGCTGGCCGCCGGGGTGGCCGATGCGCCCATCAGGCTGGAAGCGGGTTGTGACGAGACCGGGTTGCCGTGGGTGCTCAGTGCTGCTTGCATGCGTTCCTCTTGTGTTGTGCTGCTGTGTGATCTGCGGTGAATCCGGGGCTGTGCCGGTGCGGTGCCGGCTTGGAAAGACCCTGCCCCTGTTGGGGCGTGGACACACTATATCTGGGGTGTCGGGGGGGTTCAAGACCCTACCCATGGTGTACGACCGCTGTTACGCGATTGTGCCGGTTTGTGAATTCTGTAGGGCGATCCGGGGGATCACGGCGCGCGCCGCATCGCTGCGATCTGTGCAATCGCACATGCAGTCGCCAGGCGGCCTGCAGACCGGTTTTGTGGCCTGAGCCGCATCACCAAAGGCTTTGGCGCCATCACTTGCGCGGCCTGCATGCGTGCAGGGGCGGCACCGCGCCGCACCACGGTGGCCGATGCGTTGTTGCACGGCCACCCTAGGCCTTGCGCGCGCTCAAGCCGTCTTGGGGAAAGTACTGAGGGCTCCAGCGCAACAGCGCCTGCAGTTGCGCCCAGTCGAAGCCCGTGCCAGGGTCTTGCTTGCGCCCGGGCGCCACATGCTCGTGGCCGGCCACATGCGCCACCGGATGCGCCTGCGCGATCGCCTCGCACAACTGCGCCAGGCGCTGGTACTGCACCGGCTCGAAGCACTCGCCCTCCAGTCCCTCAAGCTCGATGCCCACCGAATCGTCGTTGCAGTTGTCGCGTCCTCGGTAGTGCGACACACCGGCGTGCCAGGCGCGGTCGTGGGTGCTGACGAACTGCCACAGCTCGCCGGTGCGTCGCAGGTAAAAGTGCGACGACACCTGCACGCCGCGCAGCTGCGCAAAGTAGGGGTGCGCATCGCAGTCCAGCGCGTTGGTGAAGAAGCGCTGTACCTCGTCGCCGCCGTACTGTCCGGGCGGCAGGCTGATCGAATGCACCACGATCAGGTCGATCACTGCGCCGGCGGGGCGCGGGCCGAAGTTGGGCGAGGGCAGCCGACGCGCGCCGCGCAGCCAGCCGGCGCTGTCGATGCTCAGTGCGTCTGCGGATGGCGGGCTCGGCATGCTCATGCCCGCACGCTCAGCCCTCGGCCTGCTGCCGGTGCGCCTCGCTGCAGTAAGTGCCGCTGCGCCCGCGCACCGCATCGGGTTCGGGCAGGTGCAGCGCGCACACGGGGCAGCGCACCATGGCCTGCGTGCCCGTGGCGCCCGGTGGCGCCGTATCGGAGGGTGTGCCCGGCGGTGGAGCGCGGTGGCTGTGCGTGCGTTCACGCTGCTTGCGCCACACAAAGTACGCCAGCAGCACCACCGCGATGACGATCAGGTATTTCATGCGCTCAAACTGCGATCGGTATGCGATCCATGCCTGCCGGTCAGCCGGCGCGCCCCAGCACGACTTCCAGCACGAAGCGCGATCCCACATAGGCCAGCAACAGCAGCAGCGAGCCCGCGTACAGCACCCGCACCGCCTTGCGGCCGCGCCAGCCCAAGCGCGCGCGGCCGATCAGCAGCACGGCAAAGGCCACCCACGACAGCACGGAGAACACCGTCTTGTGGTCCCAGCGCCACGAGCGTCCGGCACCGTACAACTGTTCGCTGAACAGCAGGCCTGCCAGCAGCGTAGCTGACAGCAGCACAAAGCCCGCCACCACGAAGCGGAAGGTGAGCCGCTCGAGCGTGAGCAGCGGCAGGCCACTGTCGCCGCCCGCCGCTTTGCGGATGTCACGCTCGGCACGCATCATGATCCACGCATGCACCACCGCGGCGGCAAACAGGCCGTACGAGGCGATACCCAGCGCCCAGTGCAGCGGCAGCCAGGCCGAGGCCGAGCGGTGCAGCGGTGCACCCGGAAACAGCAGCGCCAGCCCCACCGCCAGCGCGCCCAGCAAGGCCAGGGCCTGCCGCGCCCGCAGCTGCGGAAACAGCCGCGCATCCACCACATACACCGCCACCACCAGCCACACGGTGACCGACAGCGCCGGCGCAAAACCAAAGCGCGATTCGTCGCCCAGCAGGCTCGACGCCAGCAGCAGCGCGTGCAGGCCCCAGGCGGCCAGCAAGGCCTTGCGGGCGGTCAGCGGCCTCAGCCGTGCCGCCAGCCCCGCCTGCAGCGCGTAGCCGACCGCGGTGGCCAGCGCAAGGCTGAGGGCAAAAGGAGACGCGCCCGATAGAATCATGCGAACAGTGTAAGGGCTGCTGTTGCGCGCATCCGCAGTGCCGCGCCGCCAGCACGGCCACCCCAACTCCCAGGGCTTCCACGCTTTCCGACAAGCTCTCGCGCCTCGTCAAGGGGCTGCGCGGTCAGGCGCGCATCACCGAATCCAACGTGCAGGACATGCTGCGCGAGGTGCGCATGGCCCTGCTCGAGGCCGATGTGGCGCTGCCGGTGGTGCGCGACTTCATCGCGCGGGTCAAGGACAAGGCGCTGGGCCAGGAGGTGGTGGGCTCGCTGAACCCCGGCCAGGTGCTGGTGAGCATCGTCCACAAGGAACTGGCCGCCACCATGGGCGAGGGCGTGAGCGACCTCAACCTGGCGGCACAACCGCCGGCGGTGATCCTGATGGCCGGCCTGCAGGGCGCGGGCAAGACCACCACCGTGGCCAAGCTGGCGCGGCACCTGATCGACAAGCGCAAGAAGAAAGTGCTGACCGTTTCGGGCGACGTGTACCGGCCGGCCGCGATCGAACAGTTGAAGACGGTGACGGCGCAAGCCGGGGCCGAATGGTTTGCCAGCACGCCCGAGCAAAAGCCGCTGGACATTGCGCGCGCCGCGCTCGACCACGCCAAGCGGCATTTCTTTGATGTGCTGATTGTCGACACCGCCGGCCGCCTGGCCATCGACGAGGCGCTGATGCGCGAGATCCGCGAACTGCACGGCGAGCTCAAACCGGTGGAAACGCTGTTCGTGGTGGATGCGATGCAGGGCCAGGACGCGGTGAACACCGCCAAGGCCTTCAAGGACGCCCTGCCGCTGACCGGCATCGTGCTCACCAAGACCGACGGTGATTCGCGCGGTGGCGCTGCGCTGAGCGTGCGGCAGATCACCGGTGCGCCGATCAAGTTTGCGGGCACCTCCGAGAAGATCGACGGCCTGGAGGTGTTCGACGCCGACCGTCATGCCGGCCGCGTGCTGGGCATGGGCGACATCGTCGCGCTGGTCGAGCAGGTCACGGCCGGGGTGGACATGGAGGCCGCGCAGAAGCTGGCCGCCAAGGTCAAGAGCGGCGACGGTTTTGACCTGAACGACTTCTTGGCGCAGCTGCAGCAGATGAAGGGCATGGGCGGGCTGTCGAGCCTGATGGACAAGCTGCCCACGCAACTGGCGGCCAAGGCCGGCCAGGTGGACATGGACCGTGCCGAGCGCGACATGCGCCGCAAGGAAGGCATCATCTGCAGCATGACGCCGCTGGAGCGTCGCAAGCCCGAACTCATCAAGGCCACCCGCAAGCGCCGCATCGCCGCCGGCGCGGGCGTGCAGGTTCAGGAAGTGAACCGCCTGCTCAACGAATTCGAGCAGATGCAGCAGATGATGAAAAAGATGAAGGGCGGCGGCCTGATGAAGATGATGAAGCGCATGGGCGGCATGAAGGGCTTCCCCGGCATGCCTGGCCTGCCGCGCTGATCAAGCCCCTGCCGATTCCATCGTCCGCACTTCGCCGCGCAGCGAGTGCGGGTAGGCGTGCACGATGTCCACGTCGATCAGCTGGCCCACCAGGCGCTGTGCGTTCGGTCCACCGTCAAAGTTCACCACCCGGTTGCATTCGGTGCGGCCCGAGAGTTCCTGCGGGTTCTTGCGCGACGGCCCTTCCACCAGGATGCGCTGCACCGTGCCCACGCGGCTGTCGCTGATGCGGCGGATGTTGGCCTCGATCACGGCCTGCACCTGCTGCAGCCGCGAAAGCTTCACCGCATGCGGCGTGTCGTCGGCCAGGTTGGCGGCCGGTGTACCCGGGCGCGGGCTGAAGATGAAGCTGAAGCTGTTGTCAAAGCCCACGTCGTCGATCAGCTTCATCAGCTTGGCGTGGTCGTCGTCGGTTTCGCCGGGAAAGCCGACTATGAAGTCGGTGGCGATGGAGATGTCGGGCCGCACCGCGCGCAGCTTGCGGATGGTGCTTTTGTATTCCATCGCGGTGTAGCCGCGCTTCATCGCCATCAGGATGCGGTCCGAGCCGTGCTGCACCGGCAGGTGCAGGTGGTTCACCAGTTGTGGCACGCGTGCGTACACATCGATCAGCCGCTGGGTGAACTCGTTGGGATGGCTGGTGGTGTAGCGGATGCGAGCGATGCCGGGAATCTCGGCCACGTACTCAATCAGCAGCGCAAAGTCAGCGATCTCAGCCGTGCCGCCCATGGCGCCGCGGTAGGCATTGACGTTCTGCCCCAGCAGGGTGACCTCGCGAACGCCCTGCGCGGCCAGTTCGGCGATCTCGGCCAGCACGCTGTCCAACGGGCGCGACACCTCGTCGCCGCGGGTGTAGGGCACCACGCAGTAGCTGCAGTACTTGCTGCAGCCTTCCATGATGCTTACAAAGGCGGTGGGGCCCTCCACCCGCGCGGGCGGCAGGTGGTCGAACTTCTCGATTTCCGGAAAGCTGATGTCCACCTGCGGGCGCTTTTGCGTGCGGCGCTGCGCCAGCAGCTCGGGCAGGCGGTGCAGGGTCTGCGGGCCGAACACCACATCCACATAGGGCGCGCGCTTGATGATCTCCTCACCTTCCTGGCTGGCCACGCAGCCGCCCACGCCGATCAGCACGCCTTTTTCTTCCTTCAGGGCGCGCACGCGGCCGAGGTCGCTGAACACCTTCTCTTGCGCCTTTTCGCGCACCGAGCAGGTGTTGAACAGCACCAGATCGGCCTGCTCGATGTCCTGCGTGGGTTCGTAGCCCTCGGCGGCGCGCAGTACGTCGGCCATCTTGTCCGAGTCGTACTCGTTCATCTGGCAGCCAAAGGTCTTGATGAAGACTTTCTTGCTCATGGTCGGTCCCGTCTGCTCAGCGGCGCAGCGAAAAGATCAGCGCCAGCGCCTCAAGGAACGACGGCGTGGCGGCCTCGGCCTCGGTCAGCACCCAGACCTCGTGCACCAGGCCCGACGGATCGCGGCGAAACACCACCGGCAGGTTCTGGCCCGCCAGGGTGCCTGGC
>JBJTCL010000069.1:0-7689 GCA_046091865.1 Burkholderiaceae bacterium
GCCGCAAACGCTGGATGTGATCCGCACGCGCGCCCGAGCAGATGCGCACCTCGATGCCCAGAGGCTCGGCGCGCAGGCGCTGGACGACGACAGCTTCGGCGTGCTGCTGCAGTACCCGGGCCAGACCGGTGAAGTGCGCGACCTGCGTGACTGGGTACAGGCCTACAAGGCGCGCGGCGGCAGCGTGATCGTGGCGGCCGACATCCTGTCGCTGGCAGTGCTTACCCCGCCCGGTGAATGGGGCGCCGACATCGTGATCGGCAACACCCAGCGCTTTGGCGTGCCCATGGCCAACGGCGGACCGCATGCGGCCTACATGGCTTGCCGCGATGAGTTCAAGCGCTCCATGCCCGGCCGGCTGGTGGGTGTGAGCATCGATTCGCATGGCGCGCCCGCCTACCGGCTGGCGCTGCAGACGCGCGAGCAGCACATCCGCCGCGAGAAGGCCACCTCCAACATCTGCACCGCGCAGGTGCTGCTGGCGGTGATCGCCAGCATGTACGGCGTTTACCACGGCCCGCAGGGCCTCAAGCGCATCGCACAGCGCGTGGCCAGCTACACCGCCATCCTTGCCCAGGGCCTGAAGGAACTGGGCTGGACGCTCGACCACGACAGCGCCTTCGACACCCTGACCGTGCGCACCGGCGCGCATACCGGTGCCGTGATCGCGCGCGCGCTGGCGGGTGGCGCCAACCTGCGCCGCGTGAGCGACACGCACACCGGCATCACCCTGGACGAGACCACCACCCGCGACGACCTGCGCGCGCTGTGGTCGTGGTTTGCGAAGGACGGTCAGGCGCTGCCCGACCTGGCGCGCTTCGAGAAAGGCGTCGAGCCGCTGGTGCCGCAAGCGCTGCGTCGCGTGAGCTCCTTCATGACGCATCCGGTGTTCAACAGCCACCACAGCGAAACGGCCATGCTGCGCTACATCCGCAGCTTGTCCGACAAGGACCTGGCGCTGGACCGCACCATGATTCCGCTGGGCAGCTGCACCATGAAGCTCAACGCCACCAGCGAGATGATCCCCATCACCTGGCCCGAGTTCGCGCAGATTCACCCCTTCGCGCCGGCCGACCAGCGGCAGGGCTATGCCGAGCTGGACGCGCAGTTGCGCCAGTGGCTGTGCCAGGCCACTGGCTATGCCGGCATCAGCCTGCAACCCAATGCGGGCTCGCAGGGCGAATACGCCGGCCTGCTGGCGATCCGCGGCTGGCAGCGCGCGCGCGGCCAGGGGCATCGCCATGTGTGCCTGATCCCGGAATCCGCGCACGGCACCAACCCGGCCAGCGCGCAGATGGTGGGCATGAGCGTGGTGGTGGTGAAGTGCGATGCCATGGGCAACGTCGATCTGGACGACCTGCGCGCCAAGTGCGAACAGCACAGCAGCGATCTGGCCGCAGCGATGATCACCTACCCCAGCACCTACGGCGTGTTCGACACGCGGGTGAAAGAGCTGTGTGCCCTGGTGCACCAGCACGGCGGCCGCGTCTACGTGGACGGCGCCAACATGAACGCGCTGGTGGGCGTGGCCGCACCCGGCGAGTTCGGCGGTGACGTGAGCCACCTGAACCTGCACAAGACCTTCTGCATTCCGCACGGCGGCGGCGGCCCCGGTGTGGGCCCGGTGTGCGTGGTGGATGACCTGGTGCCCTTTCTGCCCACGCATCCAGCCAGCGGCCATAGCGGAGCGGTGGGCGCAGTGTCGGCGGCACCGCTGGGCAATGCCGCGGTGTTGCCGATCAGCTGGATGTACGTGCGCATGATGGGCGCCGAGGGCCTGACCCAGGCCACCGAAACCGCCATCCTGTCGGCTAACTATGTGGCCGCGCGCCTGGCCGAACACTACGAGATCCGCTTCAGCGGCGGCATAGCCGGCATCCGCGGCGGTGGCGTGGCGCACGAGTGCATTCTGGACATCCGCCCGCTGCAGAAGACCAGCGGCGTGGGCGCCGAAGACGTGGCCAAGCGCCTGATCGACTACGGCTTTCATGCGCCGACGCTGAGCTTTCCGGTGGCGGGCACGCTGATGGTGGAGCCCACCGAAAGCGAATCGCTGGCCGAGTTGGACCGCTTCTGCGACGCGATGATCGCCATCCGCGCCGAGATCGCCAAGGTGGAGGCCGGTCCTGACCAGGGCGGATGGCCGCAGGACGACAACCCGCTGAAGAACGCGCCGCACACCGCCGCATCGCTGCTGGTGTCGGACTGGCAACACCCCTACACCCGCGAGGAAGCCGCCTACCCCGTGCCCAGCCTGCGCCGCAGCAAGTACTGGTCGCCGGTGGGCCGTGTGGACAACGTGCACGGCGACCGCAACCTGTTCTGCAGCTGCGTGCCGATGAGCGCCTATGCCTGAGACCGGCGTGCGGGTGCGCCGGGTGGATTACCGCGCCGAGCCCGACCGCTCGGCGCTGGTGGCACTGCTCGACATGTACGCGCGCGACCCCATGGGCGGCGGCGAGCCGCTGTCGGCCGACACCCGTGCGCGGCTGTGCGACGACCTGGCGGTGCACCCCAAAGCGATGAGCTGGATCGCGTGGCTGGGTGCGGACGGTAGTGACGCTCAGCCCGTGGGTCTGATCAACTGCATCGAGGGTTACTCGACCTTCAAGGCGAAACCGCTGCTCAATGTGCATGACATCGCGGTGCACCCGGAGCATCGTGCACGTGGCGTGGGCCAGGCCTTGCTGGCCGCGGCCGAGGCCGAAGCGCGTGCGCGTGGCTGCTGCAAGCTCACGCTCGAGGTGCTGTCGGGCAATGCGCGGGCGATGCGCAGCTACCTGCACTTTGGTTTTGAAAACTACCAGCTCGATCCGTCGGCTGGCAATGCACTTCTGATGCAGAAGTGGCTGTAGGGCTGCGCGGGGGCTCAGCCCGCGCTGATCACGTCAGGGCAGCCAACCAGTCCATCGCCTCGTCGAGTTCCTGCTCGCGGATCTCGTGGCCGCCGGGATAGTCACCCCCGGACAGTTCCACGCCCCATTCAACTGCACGCGCGCGGATGTGTGCGGCGCTGGCGGGGGCAATCACCGCGTCCTGCGCGCCGTGGCTCACCCACAGGGCTTTGCCCCGCAGCGATGACGCATCGGCCAGCGGCTCCACCGTCTTCAGCAAGCGGCTGTGCAGCACCATGGCGCCGCGCAACGCATCGGGTTGGGTGATGAGCTGCGTGAGCGACATGATGCCGCCCTGGCTGAAGCCACCCACGATCACGCGCTCGGTAGGCACCTGCAACTGCTGCGACGCCATGCGCACCGTGTCGGCCACCCGGCGGCGGCTTTCGGCCTCTTGCGCTCCGTCGATGCGGCGCTCGCCATCGGGCAGCACCTCGAACTCAAACCAGGCATAGGCGCCCGGGCCCAGCACGAACGGCGCACGCAGGCTGAGCACATGAAAGCGCGCCGGCACCGCAGGCGCCAGGCCCATCAAGTCTTGTTCGTTGCTGCCCACGCCGTGCATCAGCACCAGTAGCCAGGCTGGCTCGCCCGCGCGCGGCTGGGCCGGGCGGTGCAGTGCGTATAGGCCTTCATCGCTCATGCCCGCGCCCCGATGCTGAAGCTGTCCATGGCCAGCATGCCGTACATCACCTCGCGGCTCAGGTAGTCCACCGGCACCGTGTGCCCGGTATGGAAGCCGCCTGCGCCCAGCGCAAAGAAGATCGGCAGAAAGTGATCGTCGGTGGGATGCGCGCGCTGCGCATGCGGTGCCTCGTGCAGGTAGTTGAGCAAGGGGGCCACGCTGCCGGTGGTGACCGCGGTTTCGATCCAGCGGCTGAACTCCAGCACATAGGGTGCCGCCTCGCGCTGGCCGCCAAAAAATTCGGCCAGGTTGTGCGTCATGCTGCCCGAGCCGATCACGAGGATGCCCTGCTCGCGCAGCGGCGCCAGGGCCTCACCCATGGCCAGCACATCGCGCGCGCCAAAACGCGCAGGCAGCGCCACCTGCACCACCGGCACATCGACCTGGGGAAACAGGTGCATCAGCGGCACCCAGGCGCCATGGTCCAGCGGACGCTGTGCGTCGGGCTGTGCATCCAAGCCCTGCGCGGCCAGCAGATCAAGCACCTGCTGCGCCAGCGCGGGGTCACCGGCGGCGGGGTACTGCAGTTCGTACAGGGCCTGCGGAAATCCGCCGAAGTCGTGCCAGGTGGTCGGCAGCGGGTTGGTCATCACCGCCGGGCCGCGGCTCATCCAGTGCGGCGACATCAGCACCACGCCACGCACCCGCGGGCGCAGCGCGGCACCAAACGCCTGCAGCGCCGGGCCGGTGCTACCAGCGTCGAGCGCGAACATTGGTGAACCGTGGGACACGAACAGCGCAGGCAATGCGGTGGCCGCATGCGCAGGGGTGGAAGCAGCGGGGGCAGTCATGATGGCTGCACTGTAGACCGCAGCAGCCCTGGTGCAGGGCAGACGCTTCGCATGCAGCGTTGCGATGTTTTGAACTTACGGGGCCAGCACCCACATCAGCGCATCCTCGAAGGCGCGCGGGCGCTCGTACTGCACCCAGTGGCCGGCATCGGGGATGCACTGCAGCCCCTGGAACCCGATTGCGCTGGCCAGCGTGGCCTGTACCTCGCTCCACGGCGTGTCGGGGTACAGCGCATCGTGTTCGCCATAGATGGCATGAAAGGGCACCCGGCTGCCGCGCAACGCCTCGATCAGCGCCGGGGTTGCGGCCAGGCGCCGGCGCTGCATGCGGTCGCGCGGCACATTGGCCGCCTGCACATCCAAGGCCAGATCGTCCACCGCCGCCGGGTCGTGCAGCATGATCACCCCCAGGTTGTGGCGATGCGCCTCACGCTGGGCTTCGGGGGTGGGCAAGTGGCGCCAGCCACGGAGCGCGCGTCGCAAGCCCGCGCCCAAGCCCAGCCCGGGCGCACCGACGATCACCAGCCTGCGGATGCACTCGGGCTGCTGCGCCGCGATGAAGCCGCCGATCTGCGAGCCGAACGAAAAACCGCACACATCCACCGCGCGGTCGCCCACGATCTGCTGCAGGCCTTGCGCCACCGGAGCCACCGAGACATCGGCGTCCTGCCCGCCCTCGGGCGAGGCCGAATCGCCAAAGCCCGGCAGGTCGGGCACCATCAGGCAGCGCGTCTGCGCCAGCGCTTCGATGTTGCGGATCCAGTGCATCCAGCTGCCGCTGCCGCCGTGCAGCAGCACCAGCGGATCGTGTCGCTCGTCGCCCCACCGCCGCCACACCATCTGCCCATCGCCGCAGGGCGTGGGCCGTTCGCGGGCCAGGGCCCGCAGGCGCAGCGCTTGCGTCGGCATGGCGGGCGTCACGGATCAGGCGGTGGCGCCCGCCGCAATCTGCCGCAGCGCCTGTTCGAACACCTCTGCCGGCTGGCCGCCCGAGATCAGGTGACGGTCATTGATGATGACGGCCGGCACCGAATGGATGCCCGCATCCTGATAGAAGCGCTGCTGCGCACGCACCTCGTCGGTGAACTCGCTGCCCGCCAGGATCTGCGCCGCACGATCGCGGTCCAACCCGGCGCGCTGCACGCAGTCCAGCAGCACCGCGTGCGACTCGGGCGCCTGCCCGTGGGTGAAGTAGGCCTCAAGCAGCGCCTTCGTCAGCGCATGCGGCCCATCGCCCTGCACGGCATCAGTCTCGCCCGCCCAATGCAGCAGCCGGTGTGCATCAAAGGTGTTGTAGATGCGGTCGCGGCCTTCCTTGCGAAACACAAAACCTACCTCGGCGCCGCGCTGGCGGATGCGCTCGCGGATCTGCGCCTGCTGCTCGGGCGTGGAGCCGTACTTCTTGGTCAGGTGCTCGGAGATGTCTTCGCCGCCGGGCGGCATCTGCGGATTGAGCTCGAAGGGCAGAAAGTGCAGACGGGCCTGCACCTCGCCCTGCAGGCGCTGCAGGGCCTGCTCCAGCGAGGCCAGCCCCACGGCGCACCAGGGGCAGGACACATCGGAAACGAAATCGATCTTCAGGGCGGTGGGCATGGCGTGCACTTGGTATGAGGCACGCAGCATAGCGCGCTGCGCTGCCCTGCCCTGATCCGTGCTGACCTGCCCTCAGCCTTGCCGCTGGGCCAGCATGCGCCGCAAGTGGCCTTCCATGCGCTGCGCATCGGGCGGGCGACCGGTGAACAGCTCGAACGCACCGATGGCCTGGCCGGCGGCCATGGTGCCGCCGTCCACCGTGGCGCAGCCGCGCGCACGCGCCGCCTTCAGCAAGGCGGTGTCCAGCGGGAAGTACACGATCTCGGACACCCACAGGTCGGGCCGCAGCAGCGCCGCATCCAGCGGCAGGCCAGGCAGTTTGTCCATGCCGGTGGGAGTGGCGTGGATCAGGCCAGTGGCGCCCTGCAGGGCAGACGCCACCTCCGTGCTCGTGCTGACCTGTGCGTCGCCATGGCGTGCAGCCAGTTCGCCCGCCAGTTGCTGAGCACGGGCACCGTCGCTGTCCACCACCACCAGGTGCTGCACGCCCAGGCGCAGCGCGGCATGCGCGATGGCCGAACCGGCACCACCCGCGCCCAGCAGCACCACCTTGCGCAGCGATGCATCGGGCAGCGCGCGCCGGAAGCCCCAGGCCCAGCCCCAGCCGTCGGTGTTGTAGCCCACGGCGCGGCCATCACGGAAGACCACCGTGTTGACCGCCCCCATGGCACGCGCCTCGTCCGACAGATCGTCCAGCAGCGCAATCACCGCCTGCTTGCACGGGTAGGTGATGTTCAGGCCGGCAAAGCCCATCACCCGCGCCGCCTCGATCAGGCCCGGCAGGGCCTCGACGCCGCGGCCAGCCGTGTCCAGATCGATCAGCTGGTAGTGCAGCCGCAGCCCGTGGTGACGCGCCTCCTGCTCGTGCATGGCCGGCGTGAGCGAGCGCTGGATGCCCGAGCCGATCAGGCCCAGCAGCAGCTTGCCCGCAAGGCCCTCGGCCTCGGCCTCGAGGGCCGAGGCAGTGGCCATCACCGCGGATTCAAGGACAGGAGCGTTCACCGGCTGCCACCCCTTCGCGTCAGCGACGCACCTTGGCCAGTTCGGCCAGCAGTTCGTTGACGGTGGCCTCGCCCACGGTGGCGGCGTGCTTGCTGATGACCGGCTGCATCTTCTGCGCGAACTTGATCACCTCGGCGGCCGGGAACTCGGTCACCTGCATGCCGTTCTTCTTCATGTTGTCCAGCGCCGCTGCCACCTGGCCGCGCGCCTGTTCGCGCTGGTACTTGCCGGCCTCCACCGCGGCGTCCTGCACGATGGCCTTTTCGGCGGCCGACAGCGTGTCCCAGAACTTCTTACTGATCATCACCGACTGCGGGTTGTACTGGTGGTTGGTGATGGCCGCGAACTTTTGCACCTCGAAGAACTTGTTGGCGTTGATCACGGTCACCGGGTTCTCCTGGCCGTCGATCGCTTTTTGCTCGAGCGCGGCGTACACCTCGGGGAAGGGCAGCGGCGTGGGGTTGGCGTCGAGCGCCTTCACCCAGTCGACGTTGATCGGGTTGGGAATCACGCGCAGCTTCAGGCCGGCGATGTCTTCCACCCGGTTCAGCGGACGCTTGCTGTTGGTGATGTTGCGAAAGCCCAGCTCCCAGTAGGTCAGGCCGACCAGGCCTTTGTCCTCGAGCTTGGCGTGCATCTTCTTGCCGAAGGCGCCATCCAGAATGGTGTCGGCCTCGCGGGTGTTGGCGAATATGAACGGGAAGTCGAACACCGCGAAGTCCTT
>JBJTCL010000070.1:0-12609 GCA_046091865.1 Burkholderiaceae bacterium
GTCTTCACCGGCACCCGCATCGACGACGCGCTGTACGAGGAACTGGAGGCCGCGCTGCTGATGGCCGACGCCGGCGTCAAGGCCACGCAGCACCTGCTGGATGACCTCAAGCGCCGGGTGAAAGAAGCCAAGGCCACCGACCCGGCAGCCGTCAAGGGCCTGCTGGCCGACGCCATCACTGAACTTCTGCAGCCGCTGCAAAAGCCGCTGGTCATCGGCGCGCAAACGCCCACGGTGATCATGGTGGCCGGCGTCAACGGCGCGGGCAAGACGACGTCCATCGGCAAGCTCACGCGGCATCTGGCCGACGAGGGCGCCAGCGTGTTGCTGGCGGCGGCCGACACCTTTCGCGCTGCGGCGCGCGAGCAGCTGGGCGTGTGGGCCGACCGCAACCGGGTGGAGATCGTCAGCCAGCAAGGCGGCGACCCGGCCGCCGTGAGTTTTGATGCAGTGGTGGCCGGCCGCGCGCGCGGCAAGGATGTGGTGCTGGTGGACACCGCAGGCCGCTTGCCCACGCAGCTGCACCTGATGGATGAACTCAAAAAGATGCGCCGCACCATCGAAAAAGCGGGCCACGCCGAAGCCGGCCAGGCCGCCACGGTGCAGGCACCGCATGAGGTGCTGCTGGTGATCGACGGCAACACCGGACAGAACGCACTGGCGCAGGTGCGCGCCTTCGACGACGCACTGCAGCTCACTGGCCTGGTGGTCACCAAGCTCGATGGCACCGCCAAGGGCGGCGTGCTGTGCGCCATTGCGCAAGAGCGGCCGGTGCCGGTGTACTTCATCGGCGTGGGCGAAAAGCTGGAAGACCTCGAAACCTTTGACGCGCGCGAATTTTCGCAGGCACTGCTGGGCTGAATCTGCGCTGAATCTGGGCTTGGGCAGGAGGGGAGCAACATGAACAACAAGCGATCTGTTTCTCGGCGGCGGCTGCTTGGGGCTGCATCTGCCACCACCGCCACCGTGGCCTTGTCGGGCCTGAGCCGGCTTGCCCATGCACAAGGCGCGGCAACGCCCGCGGCATCCGCCAGCGCGGCATGGGCTGGCATCGAACAACGCGCACGCGGCCAAAAGGTGTTCTTCAACGCCTGGGGCGGCAGCGAGCGCACCAACGCCTATCTGCAATGGGCGAGCACCGAGGTGAACCGCCGCTTCGGCGTGCAGGCGGAGCATGTGAAGCTCATCGACACGGTGGAGGCGGTGCGTCGCGTGCGCAGCGAAAAAGCCGCGGGCAAGACCAGCGGCGGCAGCGTGGACGTGGTGTGGATCAACGGCGAGAACTTTCTGGCGATGAAGCGCGAGGGCCTGCTGTTCGGCCCATTCGCCGAGAGCATGCCGAACTTTCAGTGGGTGGATGTGCAGGGCAAGCCGACCACGCGCGTGGACTTCTCGGAACCCGTGGAGGGCATGGAAGCGCCTTGGGGCATGGCGCAGTTCACCCTGTACGCCGACCGCCAGCGCGTGCCCCACCCGCCGCGCAGCATGGCCGCACTGCTGGACTTTGCCCGCGCGAACCCGGGTCGCGTCACCTACCCGCGGCCACCGGCCTTCATCGGCACCACTTTTTTGAAGCAGGCGCTGGTGGAGCTGAACACCGAGCGCAGCGCGCTGTACCGCCCGGTCACGCCCGAGGCTTTGGCACAGGCGGGAGCCCCGCTGTGGCGCTACCTGGATGCACTGCATCCGCACCTGTGGCGCAACGGCAAGCAGTTTCCGCCCACGCCGGCCGCGATCCGGCAAATGGTGGCCGACGGTGAGCTGTTCATCGCGCTGAGCTTCAATCCCAACGAAGCGGCCAATGAAGTCGCCGCCAAACGCCAGCCCGACAGCACCCACGCCTGGCAGATGACTGCGGGCAGCATCGGCAACACCCACTTTCTGGCGATCCCGTTCAACTCGGGCGTCAAAGATGGCGCGCAGGTGCTGATCAACTTTTTGATGTCGCCCGAGGCACAGGCCCGCAAGGCCGACATCGCGGTGTGGGGCGATCCGACGGTGCTGGCGGTGGATCGCCTGCCGGCAGCAGACAAGGCCCGCTTCAGCGCAGCCGCACGGCCGGGGCAGGTGGAGCAGCCCGCGCCGGTGATCCTCGAGCCGCACGGCAGCTGGGTGGATGCGCTCGAGCGCGAATGGCTGCGCCGCTACGGCGGCTGAACGCGCCACGCGGGTGATGCAACGCGCCGGGCCATTGCGCAGCACCCTGAGCGCCCGCAACACCCGGCGTGCCTGCGCGGTGCCGCTGGGTGCCGCGCTGCTGGCCGGGCTGGTGGCGCTGCCGCTGGGCTGGACGGCCTGGGCGGCGGTTCAGGCGGCCTTGGATGCCCAAGCCTGGCGCGATCTGTTCGACCACCCTGCCCTGTGGCGCGCGGTGGCGATGACGCTGTGGACGGGGCTTGCAGCCACGCTGCTGTCGCTGGCGGCCACCGCATGGGTGCTGTCGCGCAGCTTTCCGGGCCCGGCGTGGCCGCGCGCCGTGCGCTGGCTGCCCTCCATGCTGTCGATGCCGCATGCGGCATTGGCCATCGGCGTGGCCTTTCTGCTGGCGCCCAGCGGCTGGTTGCTGCGGGTGCTGTCGCCCTGGGCCACAGGCTTCAACGCTCCGCCGCCCTTGCAAACCACGCAAGACCCGTGGGGTCTGGGCCTGATCCTGGTGCTGGTGGCCAAAGAGCTGCCCTTCTTGCTGTGGGCCGCGGCCACGCAGCTACAGCGCGCCGATGCGGCCGAGCGCTGGACTCGCGAATGGCGACTGGCGCAGACCCAGGGCTACAGCCCGCAGCGTGCCTGGTGGCGCGTGCTGTGGCCGCAGCTGTGGCCGCGTCTGTGGGCCCCCATCGTCGCGGTGCTGGCCTACAGCCTCACGGTGGTGGACATGGCGCTGGTGATCGGTCCACTGGCGCCGTCCACGCTGTCGGTGCAAGCCTGGCAGTGGCTCAATGACGGCGATCCGCAGACGCAGGCACAGGGGGCTGCGGCGGCATGGCTGCTGGCAGGCGTGGTGGCTGCCGCGGTGGCCCTGGCGT
This sequence comes from Burkholderiaceae bacterium, assembly GCA_046091865.1. GTDB lineage: Bacteria > Pseudomonadota > Gammaproteobacteria > Burkholderiales > Burkholderiaceae_C > JBDLRH01. Next base: position 3,024 of record JBJTCL010000070.1, read on the forward strand.
GGGCCCTGCGCTGGATGGCTGGCCGCAGTTCGTGGCGATACCGGCGCGTGAATGGACAGCGCGGCAACGCGGGGGCTGGGCGCGGGCGGCGTGGGCCCATCGCATGGCAGGCATCGCCGCTGATGCCCTGGCTGCTGCTGTACATCGCTGCGATGGCGGCGCTGGCGGTGGGCAGCGTGGCCGGTGTGTGGCCTTTCCCGCAGGCCTGGCCGCGCCAGTGGTCTGCCGACGCCTGGCTGTCGGTGGCGCGCAGTGCGCCCACCCTGTGGACCACGCTGTGGCTGGCCGTCAGCGCGTCGGCCTGCGCGCTGCTGTGGTCGGTGGCCTGGCTGGAATTGGCCCCCGCGCGCTGGGATGCGCAGCTGCGCCGTCTGCTGTACCTGCCGCTGGCGCTGCCCTCGGTGCTGTGGGTGATCGGCGTGCATCAGCTCACGCTGCACTGGGGCTGGGACGCTCGCGCGCCCGGGCTGTGGCTGGCGCACACGCTGGCCGCCCTGCCCTATGTGCTGATTGCGCTCAGCCCGGCCTACCTGGGCTTTGATACACGCCATGCGCAGGTGGCCGCCACGCTGGGGCATGGCCGCATGGTGTTCTTGTGGCGCATCAAGTGGCCGCTGCTCAAGGCCGCGCTGTGGTCGGCCTTTGCGGTGGGTTGCGCGGTCAGCATCGCGCAGTACCTGCCCACGCTGTTCGTCGGCGCCGGCCGCTTCAACACCGTCACCACCGAGGCCGTCACGCTGGCCAGCGGTGCGCAGCGTTCGCTCACCGCGGCCTACGCCGCGCTGCAGGCGCTGCTGCCAGCGCTGCTGTTTGCGCTGGCCGCCTGGGCCGGCCAGCCACGCCGCTTTGCATCGCGACTGCACGCCGGCGCAGCATCAACCCGGGCGGCTTCATGAGAGCATCGCGCGCATGAGTCTTGTCGTCGAGGTCCAGCAACTTGCGCTCGGTGATCGCGCGCTGGTGCGTGAGCTGCACATCGCGGTGCCCGCTGGCGCGGTGCACACCGTGATGGGCGACAGCGGCTCGGGCAAGTCCAGCCTGCTGGCCGCTGTGTGCGGCACGCTGGTACCGCCGTTCCACTGGCAGGGGCAGGTGACGCTGGACGGGCAGGCGCTGGACGATCTGCCCAACCACCGCCGCCGTATCGGTCTGCTGTTCCAGGACGACCTGCTGTTTGCGCACATGACGGTGCGCGAGAACCTGCTGTTCGCAGTGCCCGCCGGCCCGCGTGCGCAGCGCGAGGCTGCGGTGCAGCAGGCGCTGGCCGATTTGGAACTGCCCAGCTACGCCGATGCCGACCCGGCCACGCTGTCGGGCGGACAACGCCAGCGGGTGGCGTTGATGCGCGCGCTGCTGGCGCAGCCCCGCGCTTTGCTGCTGGACGAGCCCTTCTCGCGGCTGGACGCCGCCTTGCGCGCTCGGGTGCGAGAGTTCGTGTTTGCGCAGGTGCGTGCGCGCGGTGTGCCCACGCTGCTGGTCACCCACGACGCGTCTGACATTGCCGATACACAGCGTCTCACACGGCTGGGCCTGGCGGCAGACTGACCCGCAACCCGCTGGCGCATGCTCGATCGCACCCTGTCCCGCCTGATCGCCCGCCCGCTGCAGGCGCTTGCGCAGGCGCTGCATCGGCTGGGCATCGGCGCCAACACCGTCACGCTGCTGGGCTTTGGGTTGGGCATCGCGGCGGCAGTGGCGATTGCGCTGCAGGCGTACGGCATGGCCATCGCGCTGCTGCTGGCCTCGCGCCTGTGCGACGGGCTCGATGGTGCGCTCGCGCGGCTCACGCAGGCCACCGATGCGGGCGGCTTTCTCGACATCGCGCTGGACTTTTTGTTCTACGCCAGCATTCCACTGGCGTTTGCGCTTGCCGACCCGGGCCGCAATGCGCTGGCCGCAGCCGCCTTGCTGGCCGCGTTCATCGGCACCGGTTCGAGCTTTCTGGCCTTTGCGGTGATCGCCGCCAAGCGGCAGATGACCAGTACCGCCTACCCGGGCAAGTCGTTCTACTTTTTGGGCGGCCTGACCGAAGCCAGCGAGACGCTGGCCTTCTTCGTGGCCATGTGTCTGTGGCCGCAGCACTTTGCGGTGCTGGCGTGGGTCTTCGCCGGGCTGTGCCTGCTGACGATCGCCACGCGGCTGTGGTGGGGCTACACGCGCTTTCGCTGAGTTTCGCTGAGCGCGTGCCCGGCTTCACGCGCGGTCATGCCGGTGCCTGCTGCAGCGCGTTGAAGAAATCATTGAAGATCGCGTCGCGCTGCACCGCATGCGCCTCGCGCATCCAATGCCGCTGCGGTAGCCGCTGCCAGCGCTTGTCGTCGGTGAGGCCAGGCGTGCGCACCAGGTCGCTGGGCACCCAGTCGGGCTGTAGCAACCAGGCGATATTGATCACGTCCCAGATCACCCAGCTGTGCGGCGTGCACCCGTCCTGCAGATGCTGCAGGCCCAGCAGCGGCCACAGCGGGTTGTGGGTGAACAGGCGGTGCAGGTACGCGCCGATCGCGCCGCAGGGCTGCACATGGCGCTCCATCTCGGCCAGTGACAAGCGCAGCTGCGCCCCCACATGAAAACCCGGCAGGTAGACATGCGGCACCCCGCTGTCGAGCAGCCAGCGGCTGGCCAGCAAGTCCTGCTCGAGGTTGAAGGAGTGGTTCACCTGCGGTGCATGCGACGGATAGCCGCTGGTCCACACCACCGCGATGCGCTGCGCGATGTCAGGCGCCAGCAGCAAAGCGCTTGCGATGTTGGTCACGCAGCCCAGCGCCACCACGTACAGCGTATCGCCCTCGGGCGTGGCGCGGGCGGTGGCAATCAAGTGGTCCACCGCATCGCTGCGCAGCGGCTGCGACAGGTCGCTCAGGTAGCCGGTGCTGCCGCGCTGCACGCGGCCATCATCGGGCAACTGCAGCAGGCCCAGGGTGCGATGGATCTCGTCGGCGCTGCGCGCCATGCCTTCGGCCGGTGTGCAAAACGGTGCGGCGTCGGCTGGCGCGTGTGGCAGTGCGGCACGCCGATGCGCAAACGAGTACGGTGCGGCGTACAGACCCAGCACCTGCAGCCGCTCGGGCCGCAGCAGCGCCCAGGCGATGGCAAACGGATCGTCGATCTCGTTGGCGGCGTCGGTGTCGATGACGACGCGCAGGCGCTGGCCCGGCGCAGGGGGCACCAGGCGAGCGGCTTGCCAGGCGTCGTCGCCAGCGGTGATGAGCTTGGAGGGTGTTGTCATCAGACCGATGTTCAGTGACAAGCGCACATCATGACCGCAGGCGCTGGCTTTTGCGTGTGCGCTCGATGAAGCCGGGCGGCTTAGTGCGCACCCAGGCCACAAAGCGCGCCATCTCCGGATGCGCCAGCAGCGCCTCGACCGAGGCGTAAGCGCGCGCCAGTTCGGTCTCGGTGAACAGCGCATGGATCTGCCGGTGGCATATGCGGTGCATCGCCTCGGTATGGCGCCCGCCCTTGGACTTGGGCACCAGATGGTGTGCATCGCGCTGATCGGGCGGGATGGGCCGTTCGCACAGCGGGCACACCTCGTCCAGCGTTGCGGCGGCCTGCACCCGCAGCACATCGTCGGCCAGCGCGGCCCGTCGCTTGATGCGGCCCTTCATCGCCACCCACCTCGGGTGGCGGGCTCCGACATACGCAGCCGTGCCCAATCGTCGGGCGTGTCCACATCCCACAGCGCGGGCAGTTCGTGCCAGCGCAAGCCGGCGCTGCGCAGCCGCTCGCGGGTTTGCGCCAGCACGCGGTCGGTGCTCCAGTCCACGTTCGTGAACACTTCGGGCGCCTCGCGGCCCAGACCGATGAGCACATAGCCGCCATCCTCGGCAGGGATGAGCACCGCATCATGCTCAGCCAGCGCGCGCGCCGCCTGCAGCAGGTGCCCGGGCGACAGCGGCGGGCAGTCGGTGCCCATCAACAGCAGCGGCGTGTGGGGCTGGGCGCTGAAGTGCACATGAAAGGCCTGCGCCATGCGCGCGCCCAGGTCCCCTGAGGGCTGGTCGTGCCAGGTCACAGGCGCTGCGGGCGCACCTGCGATGGAGGGCAGGCGTTGCTGCTGCATCCAACGCTGCAACGCGCGAAAGAAGCGTTGCGATGCCGCGGGCGCTGCCCACCACCGCACTTGTGTGCCCATGCGCGCCGCAGCCTGCAGCGCCAGATGCAGCGTGTCCAGCGCAAAACGGCGCTGCGCCCGGGCAGCGGCCCATGCCCCCAGCGCAGGGATCAGGCGCGTCTTGGCCTGCCCCGGCACCGGAGCCTTGGCCATCACCGCCACGCAGGCAGGCCACAGTGGTGGAGCCGCGCGGTAGCCGTAGCGTTGTGCCAGCACCGCCGCATCCGCGCCCATGAAGTACTCGGCGCGCAGGCGCCACATCAGCAGCATGGTGCGCCACACGCCATGCTGCTCCCAGCGCCGGCCAGAGGTGCGCACCGGCTCACGCAAGGCCCTGGGCGGCCCGATGCGCTTCAGGCGTCGGCTGATGTCGATGTCTTCCATCAAGGGCTGATCGGCAAAGCCGCCCACGCGCACGAAAGCCTCGCGGGTGACGAACAGGGCCTGATCGCCGGTGCAGATGCCGCTCAGGCGCGAGCGCAGGTTCATCATCGCGCCGATCACCCGCAGCATCGGATGCGTGCTGTCGATGCGCACATCAAACCAGCCCCACACCGCAGCAACCTGCCCCGCTGGTTGCACAGCCTTGAGCACCAGACGGTCGGCCTTGGCCGGCAATGCGGTGTCGGCATGCAGAAACAGCAGCACCTCGCCGCGGGCCACCGCTGCGCCGGCGTTCATCTGCGCAGCGCGGCCGCGCGGTGCCAGCAGCAATCGATCCACCCGCGGGCGCGCCAGCATCCAGCTGTCGTCGCTGCTGCCGCCGTCCACCACGATCAGTTCCACCCCCCGCACGCGCAGGGGCGCCAGCGCGTCCAGCCGCGCCGCGAGCGCGGTGCCCTCGTCTAGCACCGGCATCACGATGGAGAGTGTGGGCGACGTCATCACGCGCCAGGATGCCCCGCCCACTGCTGCAGGGCGTCGATGCCGTGCCGCGCCGCTGCCATGCCCGCGTCCGACAGGTAGTGCAGCACCCGCTCGCGCACATGGGCAATCAGCGCCGGGTCGCTGCGGTCGGCGGACCAGTCTTCACCGTCGGCGCTGGCGCTGGGCGCGCGCTGCGACAGCGCCAGCCACTTGGCGCACCAGCTCAGCGACCACAGCCACATCGCTCGCGCCAGCGGCACATGCCAGGGGCGCGCGGCCGCCGCCAGCGCTACGGGCACGACGCGCTCCCACTGCGCGTACGCCTGATGCAGCGCCTGCGGCGACAGCACCGCGCGCACCTGCATATCCCAGGTGGTGGAGGTGTAGAGCGTGGCATGCGCCAGATCCAGCCCCGGATGGCTGTACCGGCACTTTTCCAGGTCCACCAGGATGGCGCGGCCATCATCGCGCACCACGAAATTGCCCGGGTGGCCATCGAACGCGATCAGGGTGCGCGGGGGCCGGGCAGCGTCGCTGCACCGGCGGCGCAGCGCCTGCAGTTCGTCAAGCAGCACCGCCCGTGCGCTGGCGCTGGCCGCCGCTTCGCCGTGCTGCACCTGCGCCTCGATTTCGTGCAGCAGGTCGCGCAAGGGGTCCTCGGCATGCAGCAAGGGCGCAGCCTGTTCCACCGATGGCAGCGGCAGGGCATGCAGCGCCGCGAGGCTGCACACGATGGCGCCCAGGTCCTGCGGCAGCCGTGCTGCACGACCCGTGATCTCCTCCACCAGCAAGGCGCCATACGGCAACGCGGCGCTGACCGGCAGCAGCCCGATCAGCCGTGGCACATGGCCCGAGGGCGCGGCGCGCTCGAAACACGCTGCCTGGTAGCGCAGGTTGTCGGCGGCGGCCAGACGCATCTGGCTTTGCTTGGGCACGCGCGCCAGCACGCCGGTGCCCAGCAGGCGCAGATGCTGATGCGCCAGCCCGCGGTCGGCCAGCGGTTCGATCGGCCAGTGCGTCCATGCATCCGCCGCCACAGCCTGCCCGGCGCTGTCGTGCATCGGCGGCGCCGCAGCATGCAGAGCCGCCCGCAAGGCGTCGGGCAATCCACTCCATTCATCCATGGCGCGCATTGTCGTGGGGAACCATGGCCTAATCCGCAGGATCCACCGCCCGTGGTCAAGTCCCGCACCGTCATGCCGATCCTGTCATTCATCCGTGCTTGCGTCGGGCATCGGCGCGCCTGCAGCGCCGCCGGAAGCACCTTTGGGCGTTCCATTCTTCGCCGTTCATGAACCTGCGCAAGCTTGCCGTTGTCGTTGTGGCGGTCATCGCCGTGGTGGGCTTTTTTGCGCTCGACCTCGGCCGTTTTCTCAGCCTGGGCTACCTCAAGCAAAGCCAGGCCGCCTTGGCAGATGTGTATGCCCAGCGGCCGGGGCTGGTCATCGGCGCCTACTTTGCCGCCTATGTGGCGGCCACCGCGCTGTCGCTGCCGGGAGCGGTGATCCTGACGCTGGCCGGTGGCGCGGTGTTCGGCTTCTGGACAGGCCTGCTGGTGGTGTCGTTTGCATCCAGCATGGGCGCCACGCTGGCCTTTTTGGCGGCGCGCTTTGTGCTACGCGACAGCGTGCAGGCGCGCTTTGGCCAGCGCCTGGCCGACATCAACCGCGGCGTGCAGAAAGACGGCGCCTTTTATCTGTTCACCCTGCGCCTGATTCCGGTGGTGCCTTTCTTCGTGATCAACCTGCTGATGGGCTTGACCACCATGCGCGCCATCACCTTTTACTGGGTGAGCCAGCTGGGCATGCTGGCGGGCACCGCGGTGTACGTGAACGCCGGCACGCAGATAGCGCAGATTGATTCGCTGCGCGGCATCCTGTCGCCGGCACTGCTGGGCAGCTTCGTGCTGCTGGGGCTGTTCCCGTTGATCGCACGCCGTGCCGTCGAGGCGGTGCAAAAGCGCAAGGTGTACGCGCGCTGGGCCAGCGTTCGGCCGTACACCTTTGACCGCAACCTGGTGGTGATCGGCGCCGGCGCAGGCGGGCTGGTGACCGCCTACATCGCTGCCGCGGTCAAGGCTCGGGTGACGCTGGTCGAGGCGCACAAGATGGGCGGCGACTGCCTGAACTACGGCTGCGTGCCCAGCAAGGCGCTGATCCGCAGTGCCAAGCTGGCGCACCAGATGCGGCATGCGTCGAAGTACGGGCTGAGCGATGCGGTGCCCGGCTTCAGCTTTCGCGCGGTGATGCAGCGTATCCACGATGTCATCCGCGCGATCGAGCCGCACGACAGCGTTGAGCGCTACACCGGGCTGGGTGTGGAGGTGCTGCAGGGCCACGCCAAGATCATCAACCCCTGGACGGTGGAGATCGCGCTGACTGGCGGCGGCGTGCAGCGGCTGACGACGCGCAACATCGTGATCGCTGCGGGCGCCCGCCCCTTCGTGCCGCCGCTGCCGGGCCTGCGCGATGTGGGCTATGTGACCAGCGACACGCTGTGGGACGCCTTTGCACAGCTCGATGACGTGCCCAAGCGCCTGGTGGTGCTGGGCGGCGGGCCGATCGGCTGCGAACTGGCTCAGGCCTTTGCGCGGCTGGGCTCGCAGGTCACGCAGGTGGAGATGGCGCCGCGCCTGATGCTGCGCGAGGACGAAGACGTATCGGCCCTGGTGCAGCAGGCACTGGCTGCCGATGGCGTGCGGGTGCTGACCGGCCACAAGGCCTTGCGCTGCGAGCGCACGGGCGACAGCAAGGTGCTGGTGGTCGAGCACGACGGCGTTGAACGGCACATTGAATTCGATGAGCTGATCTGCGCGGTGGGCCGCGTGGCATGCCTGCAGGGCTACGGCCTGGAAGAACTGGGCATCCCGGCCCAGCGCACGGTGGACACCAACGAATACCTGCAGACGATTTACCCCAACATCTACGCCGCAGGCGACGTGGCCGGCCCGTTCCAGTTCACCCATGTGGCCGCGCATCAGGCCTGGTATGCGGCGGTGAATGCGCTGTTTGGCGACTTCAAGAAGTTCAAGGCCGACTACTCGGTGATCCCCTGGGCCACCTTTGTGGACCCGGAGATGGCGCGCGTGGGCCTGAACGAGCAGGAGGCGCGCGAGCAGGGCATCGCCTTTGAAGTGACCCGCTACGGCATCGATGACCTCGACCGCGCAATCTGCGACGAAGGGCCGTACAGCGAGGCGCATGGCTTCGTCAAGGTGCTCACGGTGCCAGGCAAGGACCGCATTCTGGGCGTGACGATCGTCGGCACCCATGCGGCCGACCTGCTGGCCGAGTACGTGCTGGCGATGAAGCACGGCCTGGGCCTCAACAAGATCCTCGGCACAATCCACACCTACCCCACGCTGGCCGAGGCCAACAAGTACGCCGCCGGCGAATGGAAGCGCGCGCACCAGCTGCACGGACTGCTGCGCTGGGTGCAGAAGTACCACGACTTCAAGCGCGGCTGAACAGGGTGCCTCGCAGGACGACGCACAACCAGCAAGAGCACAGGGAGATGAACCACCGATGAACGCAACGCCGATTCACCGACCCGCATTCTCGTCGCTGCAGCGGCGCAGCGTGCTAGCCGCGGTGGCCACATCCGTCGCCGTTGGCTCGGCGGCCGCGCTGTGGCCTGCCATGGCCATCGCCCAGGCCCCTGCCACCGCGCTCGACCCGACCTACGCCGCCTGGGACGCGCTGCTCAAGAAGCACGTGAAATGGCTGCCCGACAACAAGCAGTCGCGGGTGGACTACAAGGGCTTTGCAGCCGACCGCGCCGCGCTGCAGAAGGTGCTGGCTGAATGGTCGGCCGTCACCGCGCCGCAGTTTGCTGCCTTCAGCCGCGAGCAGCAGATGGCTTTTTTGATCAACGCCTACAACGGCTTCACCATCGAGCTGATCCTCACCAAGTACCCCAACCTCAAGTCGATCAAAGACATCGGCTCGCTGCTGCAGTCGCCGTGGAAGAACCGGTTCTTCAGCCTGCTGGGCGAACGCCAGCATCTGGACTGGATCGAGCACGAGATACTGCGTCCGCGCTATGCCGAGCCGCGCATCCATGTGGCGGTGAACTGCGCCAGCATCGGCTGCCCGGCGCTGCGCCCCGAGGCCTTTACCGCGCCCCGGCTGGAGGCGCAGCTGGAAGACGGCATGCAGCGCTTCATGGCCGACCGCAGCCGCAACCGCTATGCCGACGGCAAGGCGCAGATCAACATGATCTTCAAGTGGTTTCGCGAAGATTTCGAAAAGGGCCACAAGGGGTTTCAGCGCCTGGAAGACGTGCTGGCGCGCTACGCCGATCAACTGGCCGATGCACCCGCCGACCGCGACAAGCTCAGGGCAAAAAATGTGGCGATCAGCCATCTGGATTACGACTGGTCTCTCAACGATCTGGGCCGCTGAAGCCGGGGCGCAGCCGCAGTTGCCCGCGTTCTCGGCGGTGGCGCCCGGCGCTGCGGTGCCCGGCTGGCGCGCCGTGGCTTTGCCGCAGGGCAAGGCGCCGATGACGCGTATCGACACCGTGGCGGCACCGGGCGCCCCCGCCGCGGGTGGCGCTGCCAGCGCCTCTGCGTCAGCGCCCACCGTGCTGCGCCTGCAGACCGAC
>JBJTCL010000071.1:0-16163 GCA_046091865.1 Burkholderiaceae bacterium
CGCCAGATCGGCCGCGACGGACAGTACAAGAGCGACATGCCCGACTTCATGGTGTTCCTCAACTGGAAGGAATTTCCGTGGCACTGGGCCGTGAGCGACAGCTTTGCCGCGCAGCTGCTGCTGGTGATCGCGGTGCCCGGGCTACTGGCCTTCGTGTTCGGCTGGTTTGCCTTCCGCTCGCGCATCAAGGGCGTGTACTTTTCCATCATCACGCAGGCACTCACCTTTGCCGCGATGCTGCTGTTCTTCCGCAACGAAACCGGGTTTGGCGGCAACAACGGCTTCACCGACTTCAAGCGCATCCTGGGTATCCCGATCGATCAGCAGATGCGGGTATTCCTGTGTGCGCTCAGCGGCGCGGTGCTGGTGGGTTTCTACCTGATGAGCCGCGCCATCGTGCACAGCAAGTACGGCCGCGTGTTGCAGGCCATCCGCGACGCCGAGAGCCGGGTCATGTTCACGGGGTACGACCCGGTGGCTTACAAGCTCAGCATCTGGACGCTGTCAGCGGTGATGTGCGCCGTGGCCGGCGCGCTGTATGTGCCGCAGGTGGGCATCATCAACCCCAGCGAGATGAGCCCCGCAGCCAGCATCGAGATGGCGATCTGGGCAGCGGTGGGTGGCCGCGGTACGCTGATCGGGCCGATCATTGGCGCCTTCTTCGTCAACGGTGCCAAGAGCTGGTTCACTGTGGCTTTCCCGGAGTTCTGGCTGTACTTTCTGGGGGCGCTGTTCATCGCGGTGACGCTGTTTCTGCCCCATGGAATCATCGGCTTGCTGCGCAAGCCGGGCGCGATCATCGCCTGGTTCAAGCGCAACAAGCAGGAGGACGCATGACGCCCGGCCTGATGGAAGAAGGCGCGCGCCGCCGCGAGGCGCATGCTCAGGCTCAGGCCGATACGCGCAAGACCGAATCCGGTGGCCGCAGCGCCAGCTATGGACGCATCGCCAAGCTGGGTCAGCCCGACTTCACCCAGGGTGTTGCGCTGTACCTGGACGACATCACTGTCAGCTTCGACGGTTTCAAGGCGCTCAATGCGTTGTCGCTCACGGTGAATGTCGGTGAGCTGCGGTGCATCATCGGGCCCAACGGTGCCGGCAAGACCACGATGATGGACTGCATCACCGGCAAAACACGGCCGGATGCAGGCCGTGCGTTCTTCGGCTCCACCATCGACCTGCTGCGCCTGAGCGAGCCAGACATTGCACAGATCGGCATCGGCCGCAAGTTCCAGAAACCCACGGTGTACGAGCCGCTGTCGGTGTTCGAGAACCTCGAACTGGCGCTCAAGGCCGACCGGCGCGTGCGTGCGGCCCTCTTCCATCGACTGAGCGGTCAACAGCTCGACCGCATCGGCGAGGTGCTCACGCTGATCCACCTGAAGGACGACGCACAGCGCGAGGCCGGACTGTTGAGCCACGGACACAAGCAATGGCTGGAGATCGGCATGCTGCTGATGCAGGATCCGGCACTGCTGCTGCTCGACGAGCCGGTGGCTGGCATGACCGACGAGGAAACCGAGCGCACCGCCGAACTGTTCTTGTCGCTGGAAGGCCAGCATTCGCTGGTGGTGGTGGAGCACGACATGCACTTCGTCGATCGGCTGACGCAGGGCCGCAAGAAGGTGACGGTGCTGCACGAGGGCTCGGTGCTTGCCGAAGGATTGTTGGCCGACGTGCAGGCCAACGAAAAGGTGGTGGAGGTGTACCTTGGGCGCTGATTCATCATGCTGAAAACCGACGCCATCCAGCAGTACTACGGCGGCAGCCACATCCTGCGCAATGTCGGCTTCGAGGCGAAGCTCGGCGAGGTGACCGTGGTGCTGGGCCGCAACGGCGTGGGCAAGACCACGCTGCTGAAGTCGCTGATGGGCGTGGTGCCCATCAAGTCTGGCAGCGTAGCGCTGGACGGCAAGGACATCACCCGGGCCACCTCGTACGACCGGGTGCGTGCAGGCACTGGCTATGTGCCGCAGGGCCGCGAGATCTTCGGGCGCCTGACGGTCGAAGAGAACCTGCGCATGGGCCTGGCCAGCCAGCCGGCGGGTACGCGTGTGCCGGAGGAACTTTTCGAGTTGTTCCCGGTGCTGCGCCAGATGATCGATCGGCGCGGCGGCGACCTCTCGGGCGGGCAGCAGCAGCAGCTGGCGATTGCGCGCGCGCTGGCTTTTGGCCCCAAGCTGCTGTTGCTCGACGAACCCACCGAGGGCATCCAGCCCAGCATCATCAAGGAGATTGGCCGTGTGATCCGTCGCCTCGCAGAGCAGGGCATGAACGGCAAGCCGATGGCCATCGTGCTGGTGGAGCAGTACTACGACTTCGCGGCCGAGCTTGCTGACCAGTACCTGGTGATGCAGCGCGGCGAAATCATCGCGCACGGTCCGGGCCACGAGATGGACGCCAAGGGCATCCGGCAACTGGTGGCGATCTAGGCGCGGCTTGCTAAAGTGCGGCCGTGAGCCGCCTTGCCGACCCCGTGATGTGGAGCCATGCCGCCGTGGCGGTCGAGGCCTGTGCCATCACCGCCTTTGCGCTGTCGGGCATTCTGGAGGCAGCGCGCAAGCGGCTCGATGCGGTGGGCGTGGCGGTGGTGGCGTTTCTGGCGGCGTTCGGCGGCGGCACGCTGCGCGACATCCTGCTGGACCGCCGGCCCTTCTTCTGGGTCGAGCATTCGTGGTATCCGTGGGGGCTGTTCGCACTGTGCGCGGTGGCGCTGGCCTGGATGCGCAAGCGGCACTTTCATCCCACCGAGCGCGCGATGCAGTGGGCCGATGCACTGGGCCTGGGGCTGTTTTCGGCGGCGGGCACGCAGATGGCGTGGACGCTGCAGATGCCCGCGATTGCTGCGGTGCTGATGGGCGTGGTCAGCGCCATCTTTGGCGGCGTGCTGCGCGACATCGTCTGCAACGAGATTCCGAGTGCGCTGCGCGACCACCGGCCCTATGCCATCTGCGCTTTTGCGGGCAGCTGGGTGGTGATCGGCGCCACCGAGGCGGGGCTGGAGCCCACTTGGGCGCTGCTGCTGTCGGCGGCCGTGATCACCGCGCTGCGCAGCCTGGCGGTGTGGCGCGACTGGCGCGTGCCCGCCTGGCGCATGGAGGACTGAGCGTTGAAGCCGCGCGCATGGCGGCCGCGCTCAGTGAAGACGCAGCAGCGTCAGCAGCCCAGCAGGTCGGCCAGCGCGTCGATGCTTTCGGCGTGCAGATCGTTGCCCGGCTGCGGCGACACGTCCTTCGGGTTCGCCTCGCCAAACTCAAACCGCCGCTCGATGTAGGCAGTGCGCAAGCCACACGCGCGCGCGCCGGCCAGATCGTCGTGGTGCGCAGCCACCAGCATCACCCGCTCGGGCGGCAGGTCGAACACCCTGGCCACACCGAGGTAGGTGGCCGGATCGGGCTTGTAGGCGCGAAACACTTCGGCGCTCAGCACGCAGTCCCAGGGCAGGCCGGCGCGCTTGGCCATGTGGGTCAGCAGGCCGATGTTCCCATTCGACAGCGTGCAGATGGTGTAGTGGCGCTTCAGCCGCGTGAGGCCCTTGACGCTGTCGGGCCACGGGTCGAGCCGGTGCCACACGCGGTTGAGTTCGCGGCGTTCGGCCTCGGGCAGGTCGCCCAGGCCGAACTGCGGCAGGATGCCGTCGAGGATCATGCGGTGCAGGTCGTCGATCAGCGTCCAGCCCAGCTCGCCGCTCATCACCCGCGCCATGGCGGGCTTGTAGCCAGCGCGCCAGGCGTTGGCAAAGGCGTGGCCGTCCACCTGCGCAAAGCGCGCCGACACCTCGCGCGCAATGCTGCCGTGCCAGTCGACCACGGTACCGAAGATGTCAAAGCACAGGACTTGCACGTCCTGTGTCCATGCGGGGGCAGAGCTCATGACCGCATGCTAGGCCGGCAGGCGGTTGCGCGCTGTCGCGCACGAATCAGCCCCTGGCCGGTGGCGCCGCTACATCGACCAGATGCGCGGCACGGTGGCCGGCAGTTGCCACAGTTGCGTGCGCCATGCCGCGCGAACGCTGCGCAGCAACGCCATGGCGGGCTCGACCACGGGGGCCAGCACCCGCACCACCACGCCGTCGTCGTGCAGCGCAGTGGCGCCTGCGGCCAACGGGTGCAGGCGGTCGCAGGAGCAGGCCTCGTCGATCACGCTGCGTGCGGCCTCCAGCGCCGTGTCGCGCCGCGCGCGGCTCAGCGTGCCGCCGCCCAGCAGAAACAGCGTGGCCAGACAGCGCCGCCCCGCCAGGCCGGTGGGGCCGTTCATCAGCCGGGCGTCGTCGGCGGCGATGCGGCTGCGCTCGAGCCAGTGGCCCGGCCACTCCAGATGCTGTTGCAGGTGCCCGCGCTCAAACGGCTGGCTGGCATGGGGCAGGCCGAACGAGGTCACGTCCCAGCCGATCAACTCGGCGCCGTCGGCCAGATTCAGCGTCAGCCGGTTCTCGGCCAGGCAACCGCTGAAGCACAGCGCCTCCAGCGGCAGCCACTCCATGCGCGCACCCGCCGCAAGCGTGATGCGGGTGTGCTGCAGCGCCGGTTCACCATCGCTGCGGTAAAAGCGCGCCGCCCCCGGCGTGGTGACGAGCCCGTGCGCGCCTTCGCCCACGTCGATCTGCAGATCCAGCGTGTCGCCGCCCACCAGGCCACCCGGCGGATGCACCAGCACGTTGTGGCAGATGCCGTCGCCTTCGGGGTACAGGCTTTGCAGGATGCGCAGCGGCCCGTCGTGCAGATACCGGGCCACGCAGCGCTGCTGCTCGACGCGGTATTGCAGGTTCAGATGCGCATGCCAGGGCATGCGGGAATTAGGCCACAGTGGCTTCCGGCTGCCGGGCTTGCAGCTGATCCCAAGTGCGCAGCTTGCCGGGGTTGAGCAGGCCCATGGGATCGAAGCGCCGTTTCATCTCCAGGACCGCAGGATCGAGCTTGTTGTTTTGTTTTCCATCCTCAACGATGTAGACGTGCGGGTTGTTGATCTGCACACCGTGGTCACGGTAGATCTGCATCACCTCCTCCAGCCGCGCGTCACTGGTGTAGCGCACCAGTTGCAGGCCACTGCAGTTGAAGGCGCCTTCCCTGGTGCGCAGGAACTCAAGGTGCATAATCACCTCGCCCGCCAAGGCCTTTTCGAGCGCGCGCACCTGTTCCAGGCAGCGAGATGGCGTGAAGCCGCTCTGGATGTAGGTAAGCGTCTTGTCCACCTTCAGCGCATTGAGCGTGGTGTGGTTCCAGGTGTACTCGATCAGGGTGCGATGGCTGGCGGCTACCTCCTGTGCCGTCTTGCGATAAGTCACCGTGCCGCCCAGGCCTGTGGCCATCTCCCGCATCGCGTCCTCGCTCCACGGCGCCAGCACCAGCAGCACTGCGTGGCAGCCCTTGGGCAGGTGCTCCGACAGCGTGGTCATGTAGTCGCAGGCGGGTGCGCCCAGGAAGCACACTTCCTTCTTTACCGTACCCGGCGACTGGCCAAACTGGTGGGCAAAGTCCAGGGCGGCATCGAACTGGTCGAAGGTGACGATGCACTCAATCCAGTCGATGGCAGGCGCCAGCGCCATTTCCATTTCCAGCACGATGCCGTTGGTACCGTAGGTGTGGTGCAGCATCATCGCCTCAGCACCGCGCAGCTCGAACACCTGCGGCTCGGGCTCGACGCTCATCACCCGAACGCCCAGCACGTTGCCGGGCGCAGCCAGCGGGCCGTAGTTGATTGAGCCTGCGCCACCGAAGCCGCCGCCAAACAGTCCACCAAGCGTAGCGGTGCGAAAGGTCGACGGCAGCCAGCGCAGTTCGTGACCCAAAGGCCGCGTGTGCGCGTCAAAGTCGGCCAGGCGCATGCCGGCCATCGCGCGCCCGACACCACCGCGCAGCCATACGAAACCGTTCAGCCCGCTCAGGTCGATCACCACGCCCCCGCTTAGTGGCACAGCCTGGCCGTAGTTGCCGGTGCCGCTCCCGCGCACCGTGATCGGAATGCGCTCGCACGCGCAGGCGCCTACAACCTGACGCACCTCATCTTCGGTCCGCGGTCTGACCACCACGTCGGCACGCTTACCCGTCAGCTGTCGCTTGAGTACCGGGCTAAACCATGCAAAGTCCTGCGACAGGCGACTCACCCTCAGCGGATCGGTGATCCATTCAAGATCGGGTAGCAGGTCGGGAAGGCGCTGTGCGGAGGCCGAAACAGCATCAGGCGAGGCGGGGAGGGTCATGGTGTGGGCGCGGATGGGAATGATGGGTGTCAAGTGCTCTGATTCAGTCGGATGAGGTTTCGCTGGCATGCCAGCTACCCAGCGCAAGCCGAGTCAGCCAATTCATGAGTACGAACAGTGCGACGCCTGTCACCGAGATCAGCAGCAGCGCCGCGAACATGCGCGGGATGTTGAGCTGGAAACCCGCCTGCAGGATCTGGTAGGCCAGCCCGGCACCAGTGCCACCGGTGCCGGCGACAAACTCGGCGACCACGGCGCCGATCAGCGCCAGGCCGCAGGAGATTCGCAGACCACCAAAAAAATAGGGCAGGGCACTGGGTATGCGCAGGCGCAGCAGCATCTGGAGCCGCGTAGCGCGGTTCATCACAAAATAGCTTTGCAGGTCTGGCTCAACGCTGCGCAATCCCAGCGTGGTGTTGCTGATGATCGGGAACAGTGCCACCAGCGAGGCGCAAATCACCATCGACAGCGTCGGGTCCTTGAACCAGATGATGATGAGTGGTGCCACCGCCACGATGGGGGTGACCTGCAGCAGGACTGCATAGGGAAACAACGCGGTTTCGATGCGGCGGCTCTGCACGAACAGGAAACTGATCAGCACGCCCACCACGGTGGCAGACACGAACGCCATCAGCGTGACCTTGACGGTGACCCACAGCGAGGCTCCCAGCGTGGCCCAGTCGATGAACAGCGTCTTGATCATCAGCGCTGGCGAGGGCACCAGGTAGGGAGGCAGTTCCAGCCCGATGACCAGGCCCTGCCACAGGGCCAGCAGCAGCACACCCACGCACAGCGGATACGCGATTTTTTGGAAGCGCGGCTGGCTCGACAGCGGCCGCCGGGCGTTGGGTGGGGATGTGGCGCCTGCGGTGCCGCTCGCGCTCAGGATGGCGCTGTTCATGCGTGGGCCTCCAGCGACGTTGTGTCGAAGTGGGCGGCGCTTGCGCGCATCAAACTGTCCTGCAGCCGCTTTGCATGCCGGCTGAACTGTGAACTGACCATGAAGTCGGGCGTGCGTGGGTACGGCTCGTCGATCGCGAAGGTCTCCACAACGCGACCGGGGCGTGCAGCCATCATCACCACGCGGCTGGAAAGGAACACGGCCTCGTGAATGGAATGGGTGACGAAGATCACCGTCAGATTTTTCTTTTGCCAGAGATCAAGCAACTCGGCATCAAGCTTGTGACGGGTGATTTCGTCCAAAGCGCCGAAGGGTTCGTCCATCAGCAGCAGGTCTGGCTCGGTGACCAGGCTGCGCGCAATCGATACGCGCATCTGCATACCACCCGAGAGCTGTCTCGGCAGCGCTTTGGCAAACCGTTCCAGCCCCACGAGCTTCAGTGCGTCGGCGACGCGCGCATCGGCTTCGGTACGCGGCACATGCGCCAGGTCCAGTGGCAGACGCACATTGGTCTGTACGCTGGCCCAGGGCATGAGGGTGGGCGACTGGAACACGAAGGCCAACTTCTTGCCGGTCTTGGCCAACTGAGCCACCGGGCGCTGCCACAGGTGCAGACGCCCGTCGGTGGGCTCGAGCAGGCCTGCCACCATCTTCAGCAGCGTGCTCTTGCCACAGCCCGAGGGACCGAGCAGCGTGACGAACTCGCCCTGCGCGATGCAAAAATCTACCGGCAGCAGTGCCTCCGTGCCGTCAGGGTAGGTTTTTTGTGCGGACAGCACCTCCACCGCCGTAGTCGGCGGCTGTGCGGCGGCCAGGCCGATCGGCTCTTCACGGTTCATGCGCAACTCCTTGTGCGGTGACTGCAACATGACTGGCCTTCAGGACGTCAGGGCATCACGCGCATGCCTTGAACGAAGCCGATGTTGTAGGCGTCGTCGATCTTGACCTTGCCCGCGTCAATCAGCTTGGTCTGCACTAGGAAGTCGTAGCTCGCCTTGGCGCGCTGCGGTGTGATGATGCCGATACCCATGCGCGAAGCATCGCCCCCGGTGACCATGCCCAGCTCCTTGAGCTTGCCTACACTGTAGGCCAGCTGTGCATCGGTCATGTTGGGGTTGTCTTTCCTGATGAGCTCATTGGCCGGTGCCGGGTTCTCGAGGTAGCTCTTCCAGCCTTCCATCGAGGCCTTCACGAAGTTCTCCACCACCGCCTTGCGCTCGCGGACCGTCTTGTCCATGCACGAGATGGTGGTGGCATAGGCCGGGTAGCCATGGTCACTGAACATCAACGTGTTGGCCTTGACGCCGGCGCGCTGGATGGCGAAGGGCTCGGAGGTCAGGTAGCCCTGCTGAGCCGAGTTCTTGTCAGCGATGAACGGCTGGATGTTGAAGGTGTAAGGACGCGTTTGTGCATCGGTAAAGCCGTACTTGGCTTTCAGCCACGGCCAGTAGCCGCGGTGTGCCGACGAGGCGATCAGGATGGTCTTGCCCTTGAGCTGCTCGAAGCTGGTCACGTCCTCGTGCGCGATCAGCACCTGTGGGTCCTTCTGGAACACCGCCGCCAGCGTGGTGACTGGCACGCCACCTTCGCGCATCTGGGTCATCTGCAAGTCGCTCGAACCCATCACGCAGTCGGCCTGACCCGCTGCCATGATCTGCACCACGTTGACCTGCGGACCGCCCATTCGGATGCTCACGTCCAGACCGTAGCGCTTGTAGATGCCGGTGGCCACCGCCTGGTAAAAGCCGCCGTGCTCGGCCTGTGCGTACCAGTTGGTCATATAGGTGAACTTTTCCTGCGCGTGGGCGGTGCCCAGCGTACCGGTGCCCAGCAGGGCAGCCGCGGCTGCGGCTAGCAGAAAACGCTTGCTCAACTTCGTCATGGTGATGCTCCTGGTAGGTGGATGGAAAGTAGCGCAAAGAGTGGTTGCAAGGATCAGGCCAACGCGGGCTGCGCCAAAGTGGTGCATGGCATCGAGGCCTCCACATGACCTGCGTGCTGTGCGCGGCCCCAGGTGGCCTCGTCGCGCGCGGCCCAGTGCAACTGATGCAATTCGGTGATGGCCTGCGCCCAGCTGTCGGCCAGCGAGTCGAGGATGGCTTGGCCCTGCTCGGCGGTGGCGGGTAGCGGGTCACCGATCACACCGCTCGGGCCAAAGTCGCGTGCAGTCCAAGCGCAGGCGGGACGCCCGTCGGGCGACAGTAGCTTGCTTGGGAACTCTGGGGGGTAGTTGGTCACCGCGTGTTCCATGTGCACTGTGTGCGGCGCCAGTGCCAGCATGATCGCAGTCTCGGCGTGGCCAGCATGCATGGCGAGCTTCTTCTCGCGGTCCGACAGATAGCGCCCCGCCACATGCGGCACGCGCCAGGTGAAGCTGGGCACCACGATGAAGTCGCCGTGGCGCAGGCGCAGTTCGCGCGCGGCCATCTCCATCACCTGGGGCTGGCCGCCATGGCCGTTGACGATCAGCAGCTTGCGAAAGCCGGCGCGGTACACCGACTCACCCACCTCGTTCATTGTCGCCAGCAAAGTCTCGCCGCTGAGCGTCACCGTGCCCGGAAAGTGCAGGTGCTCCTCGCTCTTGCCGTAGGTGATGGGTGCCATCGCGAAGGCCGGTACGCCATCGGGCAGTCGCGCGAGTGCGTTGCCCACCACGCCGGCGGAGATCACCGTGTCGACCGCACAAGGCAGGTGCGGGCCATGCTGTTCGGTGGCGCCGGTGGGCAGAACGATCACCGTGTTGGCCTTGTCAGGCAGCGCGGCGATCTCGGTCCAGCTCAGGTAAGGCAGGAAGCGGTGGGGCGGGTTGTAGCCGTGCAGCATGTCGGGGCCTTGGTTGCAAAGGATGGATGGCGCCGCGGTTTCAGGGCGTGCGTAGCGGTGGCAACCAGACGGTTGCCTCTACCTCGATCAGGATGTCGGGCGTGGGCAGCATGGCGCTCACCTCGACCACGGTGGACACCGGCGGCTCGCCCGGGAAGAACTGCCGGCGCACCCGGCTGTACAGCGGAAAGTGGTCGAGGTTGCGGAAGTACTGCACCAGCTTGATCACATCGCTCATCTGCCCGCCGGCAGCCTCCACCGTCTGGCGGATGCGGTCGAGCACGCACCAGCTCTGCGCCAGCACCGGGCCTTCCTTGATGTCGCTGGAGAACTCGCCAGTGCGGCCGATACGCCCGGCTGCCTCTGGCGGAATGTCGGCATAGCCGCGCACGATGGTGCCGGCCGCGGGGTCCACCGCGATCACTCCGGACAGGAAGATGAAGTCGCCGGCACGGCGCCACGCCGAGTAGCGCGCCAGCGGCTGCGCGATGCTCGGCGGTGCGGTGTGGGGGTGAGGCGTACTCATGCGGTCACTCCGGTGGGGGCGTCGCTGTGCGCCGAGGGCGACGGTGGCCGCGCAGGCGGGAGGATCTGCCCCGCCCGCAGCACGGTGCGCGGCTGGGTGCGCGACGGAAAGCTCCAGATGTCGGCGGCGTCGAACACCACCAGATCGGCGGCGGTGCCGGATCCAAGCGGTAGCGCACGGCCAGCAGGGACCAGCCAGTCGGTGCGGCAGATGGCGTCGCTCCAGGCGTCAAATACCTGCGGCAGCTGCGCCACCGTCGTGGCCGTGCCCAGCGCCTCCAGCGGGTCGTAGCTGCCAACGGCGCAGAACGGGTCCTGCACGTTGTCGCTGGCCACCAACAACGGGATGCCGCGCTCGCGTGCCTCCTTCACCAGGGTGATGCCGCGCAGCCGCGGCGTGCGCCTAGTCTGTGCGTCCTGGAGCAGAAGGTTGGTGATGGGCAGCGTCACCAGGGTGATGGGGGTGCGTGCCACTGCATCCAGCGTGGCCATTGCCTGGTGTTCGTCCTGTGCCGACAGCGCGCACACGTGGCCGCAGGTCACATGGCCTTCGAAACGCAGCTCTCCCAGCAGCCGCGCGATGGTGGCCAAGCCCTGCGCAGCCGGATTGAGCTCTTCGTCCACATGCAGGTCCACGCTCAGGCCGTGCGCCTGCGCACCCTCGAACAGGTGGCGCAGCGCCTGCGGGTTCCAGTTACTGGTGTGCACGAAGCCGCCCATCAGGGCACCCTCACCGCACGCCGCCACGGTGGCGGCCATGCGCATCGCTGCATCTCGGTCGGCATACAGGTGCAGCGGCACCAGACAGGCCTGCTGCAGCACCAGGCGGTCAGCCCAGTCATGCGCTAGCTCGCGCAGCACCGGCCACGCGACTGGCACCACATCGGGCTCCCACCAATCGCAATGGGTCCGCACATGCACCACGCCGGCTTGGTGCGCCAGTTGCAGGGCACGCGAGGCACGCTGGCGCACGTCGGTAGCCGTCCAAGTGCGGCGGTCAGCCATCATCGCCTCGATGGCGCCCAGCAGGCCGGGGCGGATGGCGCCGAGCCGCGACAGGGTGAAGGTCTTGTCCAGATGCAGGTGTGCGTCCACCAGGCCCGGCAGTACCGGCGCGCCTGCCACGTCGACGACCGCATCCGTAGACGACACGGAAGGCCGCGGCGAGGGCGTATGCGGTGGCAGATGCGGCGCCACACGCGTGATGCGTCCGTGCTGCCAGTCGATGTCGGCGAGTGCAGGGGCCAGGCCCTCGCGCGGCCACGCCGGGTGCAGCGCATCGAGTAGCCAAGCGGGCAACCGTGCTCGACGCAGACCACCGGTGACGGATGAGGGGAGGGTCATGGCATCAGGCGGTGGAGAGATGAAGCGCTGCCGTCATGCGGTGCCGGTCAGGCCAGACGCGCCATGGCCTGCCCCACACGCTGGCGGAAGGCGTCGAGACGGTCGCGCGTGGCGATGTTGAGGTGGTAGCAGGCGTGGTAGTCGATGCGGGCGCGCGAACCGCTGAGCAGCCGCAGGTAACGAGTCACCGCCTTGCGCGGCGGGTCTCCCATGAACCAGGCCGTCCAGCGCGGGCGACCATAGGTCACCACCGCGCTGATGCGCCTGAGGTGGGTGAGCGCCGGGCGCACGTTCGCCGGGTCGCTGATGTCGAAGGCCACACCCGGCATCAGCACCCTGTCGAAGAAGCCCTTCAGCATGGCTGGTAGGCCGAAGCACCAGGTCGGAAAGCACAGCACCAGCGCCTCGGCGCGCTGCAGCCGGTCCACATAGTCCTGCACCGGCGCCTGGTTGGCCGGCACCTCGTGATAGCCCAGCCGCTCTGCACGCGACATCACCGGATTGAAGCCCTCGGCGTACAGGTCGCAGTCGTCCACCTCGTGCCCGGCGTCGCGCAGGCTGTGCACCACCTGCCGGTGCAGCGCTGCGTTGTAGCTGGTCTCCACCGGATGGCAATAGACGACAAGCACGCGCACGGCAGTGTCCTTACAGGTCCAGCACCAGACGGTCGGAGCGGCAACCGGAGCAGCACAGGGCCACATGGGTGCGCTGCTCGTCGACGCTCAGGCAGCTGTCGCGGTGCTCGGGCTCGCCCTCGCTGTAGGGGGTGACGCAGGTGCCGCACACACCCTGCTCGCACACCGTGTCCAGTGCCACGCCGGCCAAATGCAGCACGTCGGCGATGCTTTCGCTCGGCTGTACCGTCACCTGCAGGCCGCTGCGCAGCAGGATCACTTCAAACGGTCGCACGGCAGGCGATGGTTGGGTGTGGGCGCAATCAGCGGAAGGATCGACGATCATGGATGAACAGCCAGCAAGATCGTCAACATCCAGCAAGCCACGTGCCAGCTTCCGCTCGGTCCGCAACAGCACGGCACCAGCCCGCTACAGCCCCGATACATCGCTCCACCCCGGCGAAACGGTGCCGCAGCGGTACCACAGCGATGCCACTCCCCAGAATGGTGCGGCGGTCACGCACCAAGTTGACGATACAGCGTGAGAGCAGCCGTACGCCCCGGGGCAGTCAGGCCTTCCAGTAGGCCTGGTGCGGGACGCTGGCCTCGTCGATCAGCGCCGGGCCGATGCAGTCGATCGGGTGCGGCGAGGCCCGGAACACGTCGCGGCACGACAGTTCAGCGTCGCGCTGCTCGGCGCGTTCGCCGCGGAAAACGCGCAGCCGCACCGCATCGATGCCGAACACCACGCGCTGGATCCCGCTCCAGAAGATGGCGCCGGCGCACATTACGCACGGCTCGCCCGACGAGTACAGCGTGGCCTGCTGCAGCAGCTCGCGCGGATGCTGCGGGCTGGCGATGCGCACGGCACTGGTCTCCGCATGTGCGGTGCAGTCGCCGGTCTCCCCGTTACTGTTCCAGGCCTCGGCCAGCACCCTGCCGTCGCCAGCCACGATGACGGTACCGAACGGCCGGTTACCCCGTTCGCGGGCCACGGCCGACCAGCGGATCGCATCGCGCAGATAGCGCGCATCGCGTTCGTCCAGGGGGGCTTCGGCGGGCAGGGTAGCGGGCATGGCGGTTCCATCGGAAGGAGGGCTGTGGCACGCGCAGGCCGCAGGGCCCACGTGCTGACTTGGCGTGCAAGCGGCATGCCAATGCCGGTGTCTGCTTCCGAACCCTTGCATGCGGCCTGGCTGGTATGCAGGTTGCTAGCATCCAGGTCATGCTCATCACCCACCAACCCGTCTTCCGCAAGTTCTGGCATGCGGTCATGCCCTTGTCTTATCTGGAGGAGGGCCCTAGGCCGTTCAGGCTTCTGGGTGAGGACATCGTGCTGTTCCTCGATGCGCAGGGGCAGCCTGCTGCACTGCGCGACCGCTGCTGCCACCGCACCGCGCGGCTGAGCAAGGGCTGGTGCGTCGACGCGCAGGGCCAGGCCTGCGGGCGCGGCGTCATCCAGTGCGGCTACCACGGCTGGACGTACGACCGCGGCGGCCGCGTGATCCGCATCCCGCAGTTCGATGCCGACCGCCCCATCCCGCCCGACTACCGCACAACCGCCTTTCACTGCGCCGCGCGCTACGGCTACGCCTGGGTGGCGCTTGATGAACCGATCGCCCCCATCCCCGAGGTACCCGAGTTCGGCGCGCCTGGCTGGCGCACCATCTTTCAGTTCTACGAAACCTGGGCCACCAGCCCGATGCGTGCGCTGGAGAACTCGTTTGACAACGCGCACTTCAGCTTTGTGCACCGCGCCACCTTTGGTGTGGCGGCGCAGCCCAAGCCCAGCAAGTACGAGCTGGTTGAGAACGAAGGCGGCTTCTACGCCGAGACGGTGATCCCCGCCACCAACCCCGAGCCGTTCCAGCGCATCAGCGGCGTGCAGGACGCTGTGACCACGCGCCACATGCGTAACGCCTACTTTGCGCCGTTCTCGCGCCGGCTCGACATCGAATACCCCAGCGGCATCCGCCACGTCATCATCAACTGCTTCACGCCGATCGACGATGGCCACATCGCGCTGTGCCAATGGTTGTTCCGCAACGACACCGAGGCCGATTGCCCAGCCGAGCTGCTGATTCGCTTTGACGAGGTGATCACCCGCGAAGACAAGGACATCCTGGAATCGACCGACCCCGACGCGGTGATCGACACGCGCCGCCGCGGCGTGGAGTACTCGATGGACTCTGACCGGCCGGGCATGTTGATCCGCAAGCACCTGATGGAGTTGTTGGCGCGCCACGGCGAGGCCGAGGTGCATCGCGGCAGCGTGGCCGCGGGCTGAGCCTCAGCGCTTCCAGAAGTCGCGGTGCAGCGTCGCGATGTCTTCTTCCACCTCGGGCACTGGCCCGATCACGGTGACGGCCTTTTGCCCGCGGGCAAAAACCTCGCGGCAGGGCAAGTCAAACGTGGGGTTCTCGTGGTGGTTGCCGGTGAGCTGCAGCAGCCGCGATTCGGTCATGCCGTACACCAGCGTGCCGATGTGGGCCCAGTACTGCGTGCCGCTGCACATGGCGCAGGGCTCGACCGTGGTCACCAGCGTGCAGTCCCACAAATACTCCGGGCTGAAGTTGAGCGCTGCGGTGCGCGCGAGTGTGGATTCAGCGTGGTTCACCGTGTCCACGTTGCCCTGTTCGGCCAGCACGGTGTCGCCGTCGGGGGCCACCAGCAGGGCGCCGAAGGGATGTCGCCCCAGGCCCATGGCGCGCTGCGCCACCGCATTGGCGCGCCGCAAGTGGCGGATGGCCTGCTCGGGCGTCATCGCACCTTCGGCCTGCGGCGCCTCAGGCGGCCTGCGAGCCGCGGTGCGCCCAGCCGGTGGTGCGCTTTTCGATCCAGCTGAACACCTCGTACATGGCCATGGCCATCACGCCGATGGTCACCAGACCCGCAAAGGCCAGCGACATGCGCTGCTGGCTGCCGGCGGTCTGCATCAGGTAGCCGATGCCGCTGTCGCCGGCGGTCATCTCGGCCAGCACCGTGCCCACAAAGGCCAGGGTGATGGCGATCTTCAGCGAGCCATAAAAGTAGGGCATGGAGCGCGGCAGGCCGATCTTCACCAGGATGTCCCAGCGGCGCGCACCCAGCACGCGCAGCACGTCTTCCAGCTCAGGCTCCAAGGTGGCCAGGCCGGTGGCGATGTTGACCGTGATCGGGAAGAAGCTGATCAGGAAAGCGGTGAGGATGCCCGGCCCCAGGCCGATGCCGAACCACACCACTAGGATGGGCACCACCGCGGCCTTGGGCACCGCGTTGAAGGCCACCATCAGCGGATACAGCGCGGTGTAGGCCATGCGCGAGCTACCGATCAGAAAGCCCAGCAGCACGCCCACCACAATCGAGATGCCAAAGCCCAGCATGGTCACCCAGAAGGTCTTCCACGCCGCGTCGAGCAGCGCACCCTTGAACTCGACGAACTGGCTGGCGATCTGGCTGGGCGCCGGAAAGATGAACTCGGCCACGCCGAACAGGCGAACGATCGCCTCCCACAGCAGCAGCACGGCCACCAGTACGATCAGCGGCGAGAGGCGTTCGAGGGTCTTGTTGTTCATGGCGAGACGCGTCGGGGCTTACTGCGGAATGGCGGTGGCGGTGTTGCCGATGGGCTTGCGCGACGCGCCGATGTGGCCGCGCAGCTCGTGCACGAGATCGGTGAACTGCGGCGTGTAGGTCAGCTCCAGGTCGCGCGGCCGCGGCAGGTCGATCTCGCGCCGCGCGACGATGCGCCCGGGGCCCTTGCTCATCACGTACACGG
>JBJTCL010000072.1:0-31840 GCA_046091865.1 Burkholderiaceae bacterium
GCATCCGCCTCCCCTCATCAGCCCCTCATCAGCCCCTGGACCCCATGGCACCCCTCATCCCGCACACCCGAGCCGATTGCGAAGCCCTGGACCACGACGACCCGCTGGGGCCGCTGCGAAGCCAGTTCTCCATCCCCCCCGGGCTCATCTACCTGGACGGCAATTCCCTGGGGGTGCTGCCAGCCACCGCCCCGGCCCGGGTGGCGCAGGTGGTGCAGCAGGAGTGGGGACAGGGGCTGATCCGCAGCTGGAACAGCGCAGGCTGGATGAACCTGTCGCAGCGCGTGGGCGACAAGATTGCCCGCCTGGTGGGGGCCGCCCCAGGCGAGCTGGTGGTGGCGGATTCCACCTCGGTCAACCTGTTCAAGGTGCTGAGCGCCGCAGTGCACCTGCAGCGGCAGGATGCACCACAGCATCGCGTGGTGCTGAGCGAGCGCAGCAACTTTCCCACCGACCTGTACATCGCCGAAGCGCTGTGCCGCGAGCGCGGCTTCACCCTCCAACTGGTGGAGCCGGATGAGATCCACACCGCACTCACCGACGAGGTGGCGGTGCTGATGCTCACCCACGTGAACTACCGCACCGGTGCGATGCACGACATGGCCGCCGTCACCACGGCAGCTCACGCCAAGGGCATCCGCGTGATCTGGGACCTGGCGCACAGCGCGGGCGCGGTGCCGGTGGATGTGCTGGGCGCTGGACCCGCAGGGGCCGACTATGCGGTGGGCTGCGGCTACAAGTACCTCAACGGCGGGCCGGGTGCGCCGGCCTTCGTGTGGGTGCACCCGCGCCTGGCCGACCGCTTTTGGCAACCGCTGGCGGGCTGGTGGGGTCATGCGGCGCCCTTTACCTTCACGCCCGACTACCAGCCCGCGCCGGGCATCGCGCGCTACCTGTGCGGCACCCAGCCGGTGCTGAGCATGGCGGCACTGGACTGCGGCGTGGACACGGTGCTGGCGGCCGAGCCGCTGGGCGGCATGGCGGCGCTGCGTCGTAAATCATTGGCGCTCACCGACCTGTTCATCGCGCTGGTGGAGCAGCGCTGCGCTGGCCATGGCCTGCAGCTGGTCACGCCGCGCGATCATGCGCAACGCGGCTCGCAGGTGTGCCTGTCGCGCACGTCAGGGGCCTACGCCATCGTGCAGGCGCTGATCGCCCGCGGCGTGGTGGGCGACTTCCGCGCGGGGGACGGCGGCGCGCACCCCGACATCCTGCGCTTTGGCTTCACGCCGTTGTACCTGCGGTATGAGGACGTGTGGCATGCGGCCGAGCATCTGCATCAGGTGCTGACCAGCGGCGAGTGGCAGGCCGAGGCCTTCCAGCGCCGACACGCCGTCACCTGAGTTCCATACCGGTTCAGCGAGGAGTCACCACGATGAGCGGCTGCCCCTTCCATTCTTCGGGTCCATCGAGCGCAGCGGCGGCATCACCCGCCCACGCCAGCGCGGCCGACACCAGCGCCGAATCCATGGCCCACGACGACGGCGCGCAGCTCGATTTCAGCGCGTCGATGAGCTACGGCGACTACCTGCAGCTCGACAAGATCCTGAACGCGCAGCAGCCGCTGTCGCCCGACCACAACGAGATGCTATTCATCGTGCAGCACCAGACCTCTGAGCTGTGGATGAAGCTGATGCTGCACGAGCTGCGTGCTGCCATGGCCTGCATCGCGCGCGACGAGCTGCCCGACGCCTTCAAGATGCTGGCACGCGTCTCGAAAATCATGGAGCAGCTGGTGCACGCCTGGGACGTGCTGGCCACGATGACGCCGCCCGAGTACAGCGCGATCCGACCCTATCTGGAGCAGTCCAGCGGATTCCAGAGCTGGCAGTACCGCTGTATCGAGTTTGCGATGGGCAACAAGAACGCCACCATGCTGCGCCCGCATGCGCACCGCCCTGACCTGTCGGCCATCGTTGAGGCCGCGTGGCGCGCGCCCTCGCTGTATGACGAGGCGCTGCGCCTGCTGGCGCGGCGTGGCCTGCCGGTACCCGACAGCCACACCCGGCGCGACTGGAGCCAGCCCTACGCGATGAGCGATGCGGTGGAGCAGGCCTGGCTGGTGGTGTACCGCGACCCCAAGCACCACTGGGACCTGTACCAACTGGGCGAGGAGCTGACCGACCTGGAAGACGCCTTTCGCCTGTGGCGCTTTCGGCACCTGACCACGGTGGAACGCATCATCGGTTTCAAGCGCGGCACCGGTGGCACCGGCGGCGTGAGCTACCTGCGCCGGATACTCGATGTGGTGCTGTTCCCCGAGATCTGGAAGCTGCGCACCGACCTGTGACGGTAGCGCGGCCGTGTGTGCTGCAGCACACGCTGCGTCAGTAGCGGTACAGCCAGGGCTGGTCCAGCAGCCGTTCGCCCAGCAGGCGCAT
The DNA here is from genome assembly GCA_046091865.1 of Burkholderiaceae bacterium. Taxonomy (GTDB): domain Bacteria; phylum Pseudomonadota; class Gammaproteobacteria; order Burkholderiales; family Burkholderiaceae_C; genus JBDLRH01. The sequence continues at coordinate 2,382 of JBJTCL010000072.1, forward strand.
TGCCGCATCGCGGCCCCATCGCACCAGCCCCTGCGCATGAAAGATGCGGCCATTGCGCCGCGAGCGCGCCTGCACCCTCGCATTGCGGGCCCAGCGCGCCTGCGCCCAGCGCTGCAGTTGCTGCGGCGCTGTCAGCCCGGGCAGGGTCAGGCACTGCTGCAGTTCAAACGCGTCCTCGATCGCCATGCCGGCGCCCTGCGCCAGGTAGGGCCGCATCGGATGCGCCGCATCGCCCAGCAAGGCCACGCCGGCGCGCGCCATCTGTGCGGCCGACGCAAGCGGCGCGCGGTCGTGCAACACCCAGCGCTGCCACTGCGGCATGGCCTCGAGCACTTCGCGCAGGCTGCGGTGGGCGTTGCCCAGGGCGCCTGCCAGCAGCTGGCTCCATTCGCCCTGGCGCATCGCATGGTCCCAGCGGGCGTCGTCACCTGCGGGCCGCAGGCCGTCGTCCACATCGCGCGCATGCACCACCAGCACCAGGTTGAGCGCTTGCGCCCCCGTGGCCGGATCCTGGATCGGATAGCGCACCGCATGCAGGCGCGGCCCCAGCCACACCGTCACCGCGTCGCTGCGCAGGGCGGGCGGCAGAGCGTCTTGTACCACCAGCGCGCGGTAGGCTAGATGGCCGGTGGGCTCGGGTGGCGTGTCGCTGCCCAGCACCGCCGTGCGCAAACGGCTCCACACACCGTCGGCGATCACCGCGAGGTCGGCCTCTGTGGAGCCATGCAAAGCAGCATCCACGCCGACAGGCGCCGCCTGAACGCCCGCACGCACGCCCTGCGGCAAGGCCTGCAGCGTCGTCACCGTGCTGCCCAGGTGCAGCGACACGCCCGGCTGTGCGCGCACCGCATCCAGCAGCAGCCGGTGCAGGGCCGCGCGGTGGATGCTGAGGTAGGGCGCGCCATAGGTGGCCTCGATCGCGTCACCCAGCGGGCGCTGCGCCAGCACGCCGCCGTGCATCGCACTGCGCACCACCAGCGCCGACGGCTGCACCGCCGCCTGCCGCAGGCCGTCGCCCAGGCCCCAGGCCGCCAGCCGGCGCGTCACATTGGGCCCCAGCTGCACCCCGGCACCCACCTCGGTAAACGCCGGCGCCTGCTCATGCAGCTGCACCGCACAAGCGCTGCGCGCACAGGCCAGCGCTGCCGCCAGCCCGCCGATGCCGCCGCCAGCCACCAGCGCGCGACGCGGCGCGGGAGCATCGGTCGCCGGCGACAGGGCAGCAGGCAGCATGGAGCGATTGTCGCGGCTCGCCCTGCCAGCCCCGGCGCTGCGCACAACTGGGCAGCAATCCCTGAGGACTTGCCCGCTTGCGCCATGGCGGGGATCGGTTACCCTGCACGCCTCGAGGTCCGGTGCACCGGGCCCGTTGTCAGGGGAGCGTCTTGGATTCCTTCACCCAACTGTTTGCACGCAGCGGTTTTCTGCCGCATGGCTATTGCTTTACCTGGAGCCCCGGCCTGCTGTGGTCCATGGTCACGGCCAATGCGGTGATCGCGCTGTCGTACTTCTCGATTCCGCTGGCGATCAGCACCTTCCTGCGCAAGCGCACCGACTTCACCCACCGCGGCACCGCCTTGCTGTTCTGCTGCTTCATTGCCGCCTGCGGCATGACGCATGTGATGAACATCTGGACGATCTGGCAGCCCGACTACGCCGCCGAGACCGCCGTCAAGGTGGTGACGGCCGTGGTGTCGCTGGTCACCGCCATCGGCTTGTGGCCGCTGATCCCCAAGGCGCTGCGCATTCCGTCGGTGACGCAGCTGCAGGCGGCGGTGGCCTCGCTCGAGGCCGAGATGCGCAAGCGCAAGACGGCCGAGGAGCATCTGCTGGACACCGAGCAAAGCCTGTCGGTGGCGCTCAGCAGCATCGGCGCGGGCTTTGTCAGCACCGATGCCTGGGGCCGCATCACCCGCATGAATGCGGTGGCCGAGCGCATGTCGGGCTGGCCGCAAGACCTGGCCCGTGGCCGGCCGATCAACGAGGTGCTGCAGCCGCACGCCTCGTGCCTGGCCGAAGCCGAGGCGTGGTTCCGCCAACTGGCGCGCAACCAGAGCGATGATGCGGTGCACCGGCTCACCCTGGTGGACCGCGAAGGCCGACCCACCCAAGCCGAGGTACAGGGCACCGCCACCCGCACCGACGACGGCCGCCTGCTGGACATGACGCTGCTGATCCGCGACATGACCGCGCTGCGCAATGCCGAGACCGAGCTCAACCGGCTGGCCGCCATCGTCGAGTCGTCGGACGACGCGATCATCTCCAAGACGCTGGACGGCCGCATCACCAGCTGGAACCGCGGCGCACAAGAGCTGTTTGGCTAGACCGCCGACGAGGCCATCGGTCAGTCGGCACTGATCCTGATTCGCCGGACCGCGCTGACGAGGAGATGCACATCCTGGCGAGCCTGGCCAACGGCCAGAAGGTGCCGCACTTTGACACGGTACGCCGCACCAAGGACGGGCGCCTGATCGATGTGTCGGTGACCATCTCGCCGATCCACGATGCGCAGGGCAACGTGGTGGGCGGCTCCAAGATCGCGTGCAACATCACCGAACAGCGCCAGGCCGAGGCAGCGCGCCGCAAGGCCGAGCGGCTGGAGGAAGAAAACCGCCAGATGCTCGAGGCCACTCGCATCAAGAACCAGTTCCTGGCCAACATGTCGCACGAGCTGCGCACGCCGCTGAACGCCATCATCGGTTTCGCCGACCTGCTGCAAGCCGGCGCGGTGCCGGCCGAATCACCCAAGCACAACGAATTCGTGGGGCACATCGCCGACAGCGGCCGCCACCTGCTGCAGCTGATCAACGACGTGCTCGACCTGTCCAAGGTCGAGGCCGGCAAATTTGAGTTTGCCCCCGAGGCCATGGACCTTGAGCGTGTGGTGAAGGATGTGATCAACACCATGCGCACGATGATCGAGCGCAAGTCGCTCACGGTGCAGATCGACGTCGACCCCACCCTCAAGGGCATCGAGCTCGACCCGGCGCGCTTCAAGCAGGTGCTCTACAACTACCTGTCGAATGCGGTGAAGTTCACGCCCGACGGTGGCCGCATCCAGGCGCGGGCCATGCCCGAGGGAGCCGACCGCTTCCGGCTCGAGGTGCAAGACAGCGGCATCGGCATCGCGGCGGACGACATCCCGCGCCTGTTCGTCGAGTTCCAGCAGCTTGATGCCAGCCTGACCAAAAAGTACCAGGGCACCGGCCTGGGCCTGGCGCTCACCCGACGCCTGGTCGAGGCCCAAGGCGGCACGGTGGGCGTGCGCAGCGAAGTGGGCGTGGGCAGCGTGTTCCACCTGGTGCTGCCGCGGGTGCACCGCGTGGCCAGCGCCGACGCCGCCGCAGCCCTCACCCCCGCAGTACAAGGAGTTTGAGCATGGGCGCTGCCCGCATCCTGATCGTGGACGACAACGCGCTCAACACCGAGCTGGTGCGCTTTGTGCTGGACGAGGCCGGCCACGAGGTGCAGACCGCCGACAGCGCCGGCGAGGCGCTGGTGCGCATCGCCGAGTTTCAGCCGCAACTCATCCTGATGGACATCCATATGCCCGGCATGGACGGGCTGGAGCTCACGCGGCGCCTGAAAGAGGCCGACGCCACCAGCGCCATCACCATCGTCGCCTTCACCGCCTATGCGATGAAGGGCGACGAAGCCCGCATGCGCGAAGCGGGCTGCGACGGCTACATCAGCAAACCGATCGACGTGAAGCAGTTCGCCGCCCAGGTGGCGCAGTACCTGCCGGCCAGCGCCTGACACTCACCAAGAGGTGTGCGTCACACCTTGACCGTTTCGGCCACCTCGCGGTACTCGTCGATCTGGTCGAAGTTCATGTAGCGGTAGATGCTGGCGGCATCCTTGTTGATGATGCCCACCGCCTCGTGGTACTCGGCGATCGTGGGGATGCGGCCGAGCTTGGAGCACACCGCCGCCAACTCCGCCGAGCCCAGGAACACATTGGTGTTTTTGCCCAGGCGGTTCGGGAAGTTACGGGTGCTGGTGGACATCACCGTGGCGCCCTCCTTCACCTGGGCCTGGTTGCCCATGCACAGGCTGCAGCCCGGCATTTCGGTGCGCGCACCGGCCGTGCCGAAGGTGGCGTAGTGGCCTTCCTTGATGAGCTCGCTCTCGTCCATCTTGGTGGGCGGGGCCACCCACAGCTTCACAGGGATGTCACGCGCACCGCCCAGCACCTTGGCCGCCGCGCGGAAGTGACCGATGTTGGTCATGCACGAACCGATGAAGGCCTCGTCGATCTTGGTGCCGGCCACTTCGCTCATGAACTTGGCATCGTCCGGGTCATTCGGGCAGCAGACGATCGGCTCCTTGATGTCGGCCAGATCGATCTCGATGACTGCCGCGTATTCGGCGTCCTTGTCGGCTTCCATCAGCTCGGGCTTGGCCAGCCACGCCTCCACCGCCTTGATGCGGCGCTCCAGCGTGCGCTTGTCGGCGTAACCGTTGGCGATCATGTTCTTCATCAGCACGATGTTGCTGGTGAGGTACTCCTTGATCGGCTCGGGGTTGAGCTTGATGGTGCAGCCCGCGGCGCTGCGCTCGGCCGACGCGTCTGACAGTTCGAACGCCTGTTCCACCTTCAGGTCGGGCAGGCCCTCGATCTCGAGGATGCGGCCGCTGAAGATGTTTTTCTTGCCCTGCTTGGCCACCGTCAGCAGGCCCTGCTTGATGGCGTACAGCGGAATGGCATGTACCAGGTCGCGCAGCGTCACACCCGGCTGCATCTGGCCCTTGAAGCGCACCAGCACGCTCTCGGGCATGTCCAGCGGCATCACGCCGGTGGCTGCCGCAAAGGCCACCAGGCCCGAACCCGCCGGGAAGCTGATGCCGATCGGAAAGCGGGTATGGCTGTCGCCACCGGTGCCCACGGTGTCGGGCAGCAGCAGGCGGTTGAGCCAGCTGTGGATCACGCCGTCACCCGGGCGCAGCGCCACGCCGCCGCGGTTGCTGATGAAGGCCGGCAGCTCGCGGTGCATCTTCACGTCCACCGCCTTGGGATAGGCAGCGGTGTGGCAAAAGCTCTGCATCACCATGTCGGCAGAGAAGCCCAGGCAGGCCAGGTCTTTCAGTTCGTCGCGGGTCATCGGGCCAGTGGTGTCCTGGCTGCCCACGGTGGTCATCTTGGGCTCGCAATAGGTGCCCGGGCGGATGCCCTGCTGGTTGCCCTTGACCACCGGCATGCCGCAGGCGCGGCCCACCATTTTTTGCGCCAGGGTGAAGCCCTTGCCGCTGTCCTTGGGTGCCTGCGGCAGGCGGAAGGCGGTGGACGCCGCCAGGCCCAGAAATTCGCGGGCCTTGGCCGTCAGCGAGCGGCCGATGATCAGGTTGATGCGGCCGCCGGCGCGCACCTCGTCCAGCAGCACGTCGCTCTTAAGCGCGAACTCGGCCACCACGCTGCCGCCCTTGGTGATCTTGCCGTCGTACGGATGGATGTCGAGCACGTCACCCATCTCGAACTTGCCCACGTCCACCTCGATCGGCAGCGAGCCCGAGTCTTCCTGCGTGTTGAAGAAGATCGGCGCGATCTTGCCGCCCAGCGTCACGCCGCCAAAGCGCTTGTTGGGCACAAAGGGGATGTCCTGCCCCGTGGCCCAGATCACGCTGTTGGTGGCGCTCTTGCGGCTGGAACCCGTGCCCACCACGTCGCCCACGTAGGCCACCAGATGGCCCTTCTTCTTGAGGTCCTCGATGAACTGGATCGGGCCACGCTTGCCGTCTTCCTCGGGCTTGAAGGCCGCATCGGGGCGGGTGTTCTTCAGCATCGCCAGGTAGTGCAGCGGGATGTCCGGACGGCTCCAGGCGTCGGGAGCGGGCGACAGGTCGTCGGTGTTGGTTTCACCGGGCACCTTGAACACGGTGACGGTGATCGTCTTGGGCACTTCGGGGCGGGCGGTAAACCACTCGGCGTCGGCCCAGCTCTGCATCACTTCCTTGACCTTGGCGTTGCCGGCCTTGGCCTTCTCGGCCACATCGTTGAAGTAATCGAACATCAGCAGGGTCTTCTTCAGACCTTCGGCCGCGACACCTGCCACCTCGGCGTCGTCCAGCAGTTCGATCAGCGGGTGCACGTTGTAGCCGCCCACCATGGTGCCCAGCAGCTCGGTGGCCTTGGCATTGGACACCAGGCCCGTCTTCAGCTCGCCGTGCGCCACGGCCGCCAGAAAGCTGGCCTTGACCTTGGCGGCATCGTCCACGCCCGGCGGCACGCGGTGCGTGAGCAGGTCCATCAGGAAGGCTTCTTCGCCGGCTGGCGGGTTCTTGATCAGCTCGATCAGTTCGGCCACCTGCTTGGCGTCCAGCGGCAGCGGCGGAATGCCCAGCGCGGCGCGCTCGGCGGCATGGTCTCGATAGGCTTTGAGCATGGTCTTCTCCAGTCAGTCAGTCGGTTTTTTGAGGGGTATCCTGCGCGCCCGTGGCCGCCGGGGCTTGAGCCGGCGCGGGCGAAACGGTTGGGGTGGGAGCCGGGGCGTCGAGCAGACCGGGCTGCGGGTTGGCCTTGAGGGCATTGGCCACCTCGGCCTGCGCCGGGCTCATGCATTCGTCGGCCATGCGCCGCCCCATCTTGCGGTCGATGAACATCGACTTGTTGGCCAGCTGCAGCCACAGCGCCTCGCCCTGGCGGTCTTCGAGGCGGATGGCACCGGTGCGGCTGAGCACCGGGAACATGCGGTAGCGCTTGCGCTGCACCCGCACCTCAAAGTAGCCCGGCAGCTTGTCATCGGTACGCACCTGCACCATCTGGCCCAGCTCGCACGGATGGTCGCCCAGGTGCACCTGCTCGGAGATGGCGAGTTCTTCCGGCGTGAGCGCGGTTTCGGCGGCGATGACGCCGGCGGCCAGCTGGCTGGCGGTGCTGCGTGCCTCGACGCGGCTGGCCGATTCGCCCGACCCGGCGCCTGCCGGTTTGGCCGCGGCGGCCTTGGGCTTGCCGCTTGGCGCGGCGGGCGCGCTGGCTTTTTGGGGTGCTGCCTTGCTGGTGTTGGGACTCGACGGCGCCGGGGTCTGCGCCTGCACCTTGGCGGGCCACACACTCAGGCCACCTGCGGTCAGCAGCAGCGCCGCGCCACGCACGGCGGCATGCAGCGCACGTTGGGGGGCAACCATGTTCATGCGGCGCTCCATGGTGTCAGGCCGCCTCGGCCAGCCACGGCCGCACGTCTGCGGACAGCGCACGGCCCGTGCGGTGTGCACGCTCCAGCACCTGCCAGTAGTAGCGATAGCTCGCACGGTCGTGCAACTGCCCTTCGTGGCTGATCGGGGCCCAGTCGGCATGCGCAGCCGCCACCACGATGCGCGTGGCGGTGTCGACCTCGGCATCCGACGGGGCCAAGGCCTGCAATATCGGCCGGATCTGCGCCGGATGAATGCTCCACATGCGGGTGAAGCCGAATTCGCGCGAGGCCTTGAGCGCCGCAGCACGCATCGCGTCCATGTCGCTGAACTCGGTGACCACCGAGTGCGAGGGCACCTTGCCATGCGCGTGGCAGGCACTGGCGATCTCGAGCTTGGCGCGCACCACCAGCGGATGGGTGAACTGCCCGGCCGACCCCATGGCCTGCGATGGAATCGCGCCGCCGTGCGCCGAGACGAAATCCATCAGCCCGAAGCTCAGCGACTGCAGCCGCGGATGCGCGGCGATGTCAAACGCACGATGCACCGCCGCGGGCGACTCGATCAGCGCATGCACCGGCAGCGCGGTGGCACCGGCCGCATCGATGGCTCGGATGGCGGTGTCCACGTCGGCCACCGACTCCACCTTGGGCAGCATGATGTGCGCCAGGCGGTGGCCCACCTGAGTGGCGATGGTGGCAATGTCGGACGCAAACGCCGGATGGTCCACCGGGTGCACCCGCACCGCCACGCGGGCCGTGGGGCCTGCGCCCCTGACCAGCGACACGACCAGCGCCGCATGCTCGGCCTCGGCCCCCGCAGGGGTGCCGTCCTCGCAGTCGAGGGTGACATCGAACACGCAGGCGCCGAACTCCTCGGTCATCTCGGCCTGCAGTTGCAGGCTCTTGCGCATGCGCGCCTCGACGCCGCTGTAGTGGTCGCACACCGGCAGCGACACGGCGCCGCCCTGCGCATCGGTGAGGACGTCGCGCGGGTGGCGGCTCATGGGCGTCGCAGGGTGGCGGCCGTGGGCGGTGTCGCGGGCCTGGGCAGACAGAACAACAGCAGGCAGCGCCTTACAGCAGGTGCTTCACCCCGTCCTGTTCGCCCTGCAGTTCGGCCAGGGTCTTGCTGATGCATTCCTGGCTGAAGGCGTCGATGGGCAGGCCCTCGACGATCTTGTATTCGCCGCCGGCACAGGTGACCGGATAGCCGAACATGATGTCCTTGGGGATGCCGTATTCGCCGTTGGAGGGCACGCCCATGGTCACCCACTCGCCGTTGGTGCCCAGCGCCCAGTCGCGCATGTGGTCGATGGCGGCGTTGGCAGCCGATGCCGCCGACGACAGGCCGCGCGCTTCGATGATGGCCGCGCCGCGCTTGCCTACGGTGGGCAGGAACACGTCCTTGTTCCACACCTGGTCGTTGATCATGTCCTTGACGCTGGCGCCGTCGATGGTGGCAAAGCGGTAGTCGGCGTACATGGTGGGCGAGTGGTTACCCCACACCGCCATCTTGCGGATGCTGGACACCGGCTTGCCAGTCTTGGCCGCGATCTGGCTGAGCGCGCGGTTGTGGTCCAGGCGCAGCATGGCGGTGAAGTTCTTGGCCGGCAGGTCGGGCGCGCTCTTCATCGCGATGTAGGCGTTGGTGTTGGCGGGGTTACCCACCACCAGCACGCGCACGTTGCGGCTGGCCGACGCGTTGAGCGCCTTGCCCTGTGCGGTGAAGATCTGCGCATTGGCGGCCAGCAGGTCGGCGCGCTCCATGCCCGGGCCGCGCGGACGCGCACCCACCAGCAGCGCGTAGTCGGTGTCCTTGAAGGCCGACTTGGCGTCGCTGTGCGCTTCCATGCCGGCCAGCAGCGGGAAAGCGCAGTCTTCGAGTTCCATCATCACGCCCTTGAGCGCCTTTTGGGCCTTCTCGTCGGGGATCTCGAGCAACTGCAGGATGACGCGCTGGTCCTTGCCCAACATTTCGCCCGAGGCGATGCGAAACAGCAGGGCGTAACCGATTTGGCCGGCAGCGCCGGTGACGGCGACGCGAACGGGCTTCTTGCTCATGGGAATCTCCAGACTGAGGATGAAAGAAATCTGCGCGGATGCTGTGCGTTCAGGCCGGCTCACCAACCACTGTCGGAGCCGGTCTCTGGCCGTCGCCCGGGGCGCCCTGGGGCCGCGCGCACAGCGTCAAAAACCGGCCGAAAGTGTAGCCGCGAATGCGTGAAATCGTCAATTTGTCTTATGTCTTATATAAGATATGATCGCGCCGTTTGCGCTGGGGCTGCGGCCCTGCAGGCGGCACCCCAAGCCCTGCAGCGGCCTTCAAGAAGCCGGCGCAAACGCCGATTCACTCCGTTGCGCATGGCTACTTCATCCGCCGCCATTTCACCGGCCACCCCGGCGTCTGCCGACGAGGCCGCGGGCATGCCGTCCGGCGCTGCCACCCCCGCCTTCAGCCCGCTGTACCAGCAGATCAAGGGCCTGATCCTGCAGGGCCTGGAGTCGGGCGAATGGCGGCCGGGCGAGGTGATTCCCAGCGAGATGGACCTGGCGGCGCGCTTTCGCGTGAGCCAGGGCACGGTGCGCAAGGCCATCGACGAGCTTGCCGCCGAACACCTGCTGGTGCGGCGCCAGGGCAAGGGCACTTTTGTGGCCACGCATGCCGAGCAACATGTGCAGTACCGCTTTTTGCGGCTGGTGCCCGATACCGGCGACCTGGACAGCGAAGGCCCGGCCCAGCGCACCGTGCTGGAGTGCCGGCGCCTGCGTGCCAGTGCCGATGTGGCGCGGGCGCTGGCCTTGCGCACCGGCGACTCGGTGCTGCATGTGCAGCGCGTGCTGTCGTTCTCGGGCGTGCCCACCATTCTTGAGGAACTCTGGCTGCCCGGTGCGGCCTTCAAGGGCCTGAGCGCCGAGCGCATGGCCACCTATCCCGGCCCCACCTACGCGATGTTCGAGGTGGAGTTTGGCGTGCGCATGGTGCGCGCCGAAGAAAAGATCCGCGCGGTGCTGCCCGATGCGGCGCAGGCCAAGGCGCTGGCGGTCACTGCCGCCACGCCGCTGCTGCTGGTCGAGCGTGTGGCCTACACCTACAACGACACGCCGATGGAGCTGCGCCGCGGCCTGTATTGCACCGATACACACCATTACCGCAATGCGCTGTCATGAAGGTGCCAGTGCAATCCCCCTGTCAGCTTGCTGCATTGCAATAGAATTTTCGATGACCTGAAGTTCAGGAACGCTCAGAAGAAAGCAGTCCCCATGACCGACCTCGCCAAGAAGCGGCCCGAGTTCCGCAACATCAACGCGCTCAGCGACCTCCCCTCGTACCGCCTGCCGGCCGCCGGCATCGTGTCCATCCTGCACCGCATCAGCGGCGCGCTGATGTTCCTGCTGATGCCCTTCATCATCTGGATGTTCGACAAGTCGGTGTCCTCCGAGGTGTCGTTTGCCAAGTTCCGTGCCGCCTTCAACGTGGGCGTGGGCTTCGTGCCGGGCTGGTTCTTCAAGCTGGTGGCGCTGGCCTTGATCTGGGCCTATCTGCACCACTTTTTTGCAGGCATGCGCCACCTGTGGATGGACGTGAGCCACAGCGCGGCCAGCAAGGAGTTCGGCCGCCGCTCGGCCGTGGCCACCCTGGCCATCAGCGTCGCCCTCACTGTGGTGCTGGGCGCCAAGCTGTTCGGCCTGTACTGATTCCCCCTTTTCTCTCCGGAAGTACCGACATGGCAATCAACTACGGTTCCAAGCGCATCGTCACCGGCGCGCATTACGGCCTGCGCGACTGGCTCAGCCAGCGCGTCACCGCCGCCCTGATGGCGCTGTTCACCCTGGTGGTGCTGGCGCAGGTCATCTTCACCAGCGGCCCGATCGGCTACGACCAGTGGGCCGGCATCTTTGCCAGCCAGTGGATGAAGGTGCTCACCTTCGCGGTGATCGTTGCCCTGCTGTGGCATGTCTGGGTGGGCGTGCGCGACATCTGGATGGACTACATCAAGCCGCTGGGCCTGCGCCTGGCCCTGCAGATTTTCACCATCGTCTGGCTGACCGGCTGCGCCGGTTGGTCGGTCCAAGTCCTCTGGAGGCTGTAAACCATGACTTTCACCAAGAGCGACATCACCACGCGCAAGTTCGACGTGGTCATCGTCGGTGCCGGCGGTTCGGGCATGCGTGCCTCGCTGCAACTGGCACGCGCCGGCCTGAACGTGGCCGTGCTGTCCAAGGTGTTTCCCACCCGCTCGCACACGGTGGCCGCGCAGGGCGGCATCGGAGCGTCGCTGGGCAACATGTCCGAGGACAACTGGCACTACCACTTCTACGACACCGTCAAGGGCTCCGACTGGCTGGGCGACCAGGACGCGATCGAGTTCATGTGCCGCGAAGCCCCCAAGGTGGTGTACGACCTAGAGCACATGGGCATGCCGTTTGACCGCAACCCCGACGGCACCATCTACCAGCGCCCGTTCGGCGGCCACACTGCCAACTATGGCGAAAAGCCGGTGCAGCGTGCCTGCGCCGCGGCCGACCGCACCGGCCACGCGATGCTGCACACCCTGTACCAGCAAAACGTCAAGGCCAAGACCAGCTTCTTTGTGGAGTGGATGGCGCTCGACCTGATCCGCGACGCCGACGGCGACGTGGTGGGCGTGACCGCGCTCGAGATGGAAACCGGCGACCTGCACATCCTGCAGGCCAAGACGGTGCTGCTGGCCACCGGTGGCGCCGGCCGCATCTACGCCGCCTCCACCAACGCCTTCATCAACACCGGCGACGGCCTGGGCATGGCAGCGCGCGCGGGCATTCCGCTGGAAGACATGGAGTTCTGGCAGTTCCACCCCACCGGCGTGGCCGGCGCGGGCGTGCTGCTGACCGAAGGCTGCCGCGGCGAAGGCGCGTTCCTGCTCAACAGCAATGGCGAGCGCTTCATGGAGCGCTACGCGCCCACCCTGAAGGACCTGGCGCCGCGCGACTTCGTCTCGCGCTGCATGGACCAGGAAATCAAGGAAGGTCGCGGCTGTGGCCCCAACAAGGACTACATCCTGCTCAAGCTCGACCACCTGGGCGCAGAGACCATCCACAAGCGCCTGCCATCGGTGTACGAGATCGGCGTGAACTTTGCCAACGTCGACATCACCAAGGAACCGATTCCGGTGGTGCCCACCATCCACTACCAGATGGGCGGCATTCCCACCAATGTGAACGGCCAGGTGGTGATCCAGACCGCAACGAACCACAACGAGGTGGTCAACGGCCTGTACGCGGTGGGCGAATGCTCGTGCGTGAGCGTGCACGGCGCCAACCGCCTGGGCACCAACTCGCTGCTCGACCTGCTGGTGTTCGGCCGCGCGGCAGGCAACCACATCGTCGAGTTCAACAACAAGAGTAAGAACCACAAGCCGCTGCCGGCCGATGCCGCCGAGCGCACGCTGCAGCGCCTGAACCGGCTGGAGTCGGCCTCCAGCGGCGAGTACGCGCAGGACGTGGCCAACGACATCCGCGCCAGCATGCAGCAGCACGCCGGTGTGTTCCGCACCCAGGCCAGCATGGACGAGGGTGTGCGTAAGATCGCCGCGCTGCGCGAGCGTGCCAACGCGATCGGCCTGAAGGACACCTCCAAGGTGTTCAACACCGCGCGCATCGAGGCGCTGGAGGTGGAGAACCTGATCGAGTGCGCGCAGGCCACGATGGAATCAGCCGCCGCCCGCAAGGAGTGCCGTGGCGCACACACCGTGAGCGACTACGAGCGCCCGGCCGACGATCCGGTAGCGCCGCTGGGCCGCAACGACGCGGTGTGGATGAAGCACACCCTGTGGCACAGCGCCACCAACAGCCTCACCTACAAGCCGGTCAACCTCAAGCCCATGACCGTCGAGTCCGTTCCCCCGAAGGTCCGCACCTTCTGAAGCAGTACCGGAGTCACCATGCAGAAACGCACCTTCCAGATCTACCGCTACGACCCCGACAAGGACGCCAAGCCCTACATGCAGACCGTCGAGATCGAGCTCGACGGCAACGAGCGTATGCTGCTGGATGCGCTGATGAAGCTCAAGGCCAAGGACCCGTCGCTGTCGTTCCGCCGCTCGTGCCGCGAAGGCGTGTGCGGCTCCGACGCGATGAACATCAACGGCAAGAACGGCCTGGCGTGCCTGACCAACATGCGCACGCTCAAAGACCCGATCGTGCTCAAGCCGCTGCCCGGACTGCCCGTCATCCGCGACCTGATCGTCGACATGACGCAGTTCTTCAAGCAGTACCACAGCATCAAGCCGTATCTGGTCAACGACACGATTCCGCCCGAGAAAGAGCGCCTGCAAAGCCCGGAAGAGCGTGAAGAGCTCAACGGCCTGTACGAGTGCATCCTGTGCGCAAGCTGCTCGACCAGCTGCCCGAGCTTCTGGTGGAACCCCGACAAGTTCGTCGGCCCCGCCGGTTTGCTGCAGGCCTACCGCTTCATCGCCGACAGCCGCGACCAGGCCACCAGCGACCGCCTGGACAACCTGGAAGACCCGTACCGTCTGTTCCGCTGCCACACCATCATGAACTGCGTGGATGTGTGCCCCAAGGGCCTGAACCCGACCAAGGCCATTGGCAAGATCAAGGAACTGATGGTGCGTCGCGCCGTCTGAAGCCCGCCGAGCCACTGCCCCACCCCATGAACGCCGTCGCACCCGCGCACCCGGAAGACCGGCTCGACGAACGCTCGCTCAGCAAGCTGCGCTGGCGTTGCCGCCGCGGCTTGCTCGAGAACGACCTGTTCATCGAGCGCTTCTTTGCGCGGCACGAGACGACGATCACCGCGGGCCAGGCGCAGGGGCTCAATGCGCTGATGGACCTGAGCGACAACGACCTGCTGGACCTGCTGCTCAAGCGCAAGGAGCCCGCTGCCGATATCGACTCGGCACAGGTTCGCCAGGTGCTGGGCATGCTGCGGGGCGCGCACTGACGCCGTCGCACGAAACCGCAGCCAACGAAACCGGAAACCGAGGGAAACCGACCATGAAACTCTCCGACAACAAACCCACCCTGTCGTTCTCCAACGGCGCCCCCAGCATCGACCTGCCGGTCTACCAGGGCAGCATCGGCCCGGATGTGATCGACATCCGCAAGCTGTACGCGCAGACCGGCATGTTCACCTACGACCCCGGTTTCCTGTCGACCGCGGCCACCCAGTCGGCCATCACCTACATCGACGGCGACAAGGGCGAGCTGCTGTACCGCGGCTACCCGATCGAGCAGCTGGCGCAGCAGTGCGACTTTCTGGAGACCTGCCATCTGCTGCTGTACGGAGAGCTGCCCGACGCGGCCAAGAAGCAGTCGTTCACCAAGCTCGTGACCAACCACACCATGGTCAACGAGCAGATGCAGTTCTTCCTGCGCGGCTTCCGCCGCGATGCGCACCCGATGGCCATCATGACCGGCCTAGTGGGCGCGCTGTCGGCCTTCTATCACGACAGCACCGACATCAACAATCCGCAGCACCGCGAGATTGCCGCCATCCGCCTGATCGCCAAGATGCCGACGCTGGTGGCCATGGCCTACAAGTACAGCGTGGGCCAGCCCTACATGTACCCGAAGAACGCGCTGAGCTACTCGGGCAACTTCCTGCACATGATGTTTGCCACGCCGTGCGAGGAGTACAAGGTCAACCCGGTGCTTGAGCGCGCGCTGGACCGCATCTTCATCCTGCACGCCGACCACGAGCAAAACGCTTCCACCTCCACCGTGCGCCTGTGCGGTTCGTCGGGCACCAACCCGTTTGCCGCCATCGCAGCCGGCGTGGCCTGCCTGTGGGGCCCGGCGCACGGCGGCGCCAACGAGGCCTGCCTGAACATGCTCGAAGAGATCCAGGCCATGGGCGGCGTGGCCAAGGTCGGCGAGTTCATGAACCAGGTGAAGGACAAGAACTCGGGCGTGCGCCTGATGGGCTTTGGCCACCGCGTGTACAAGAACTACGACCCGCGCGCCAAGCTGATGCAGGAAACCTGCCGCGAGGTGCTGGGCGAGCTGGGCCTGGAGAACGATCCGCTGTTCAAGCTGGCCATGGCGCTGGAGAAGATCGCCCTGGAAGACGATTACTTCGTGCAGCGCAAGCTCTACCCGAACGTCGACTTCTACTCGGGCATCGTGCAGCGCGCCATCGGTATCCCGGTGTCGCTGTTCACCGCCATCTTTGCGCTCGCGCGCACCGTGGGCTGGATCGCGCAGCTCAACGAGATGATCGGTGACCCCGAGTACAAGATCGGCCGTCCGCGCCAGCTGTTCAGCGGCTCGCCGCGCCGCGACGTCAAACCAATCGGACAGCGCTGATCACAGGGCTCCCTCTGCCCCATCTGCCCATCTGGCTCAAGCTGCCCCGCAAAGCCCGCCCGCTTGACTGCCGGCGGGCTTTCTTCTGATGCTGCCCTGATGAAACACCTGCTGTCTGCCGCCGAGCTGAAGCAAGCGCTGGATGAGGCGCTTTGCGCTGCACGTGCCGGTGCACCGTGCCGCTGCACCCTGGCCGGCTGCGACGGCTGGAGCAGCATCACCGAAGCGCGTTGGCCGGCCGACCGCATGCAGGCGCTGGGCACGCTGCGTAAGCCCGACGGGGCCGAGCCCGGCTTTGAGGAATGGCATCCCGGCGGCACCCGCTACGACAGCGCCGATGCGCCGGTGGCGGTGGGCTGGTTTCCGTACAACCGCTGCGACGCGTTTCGCTGCGGCGACTGTGGCGTGGCGGTGCTGCGCTACACCGAGTTCGGCGGCTACTACGTGGACCACCGCGCGCGCCGCGTGCACGCTGGTCTCGTGGACGACAGCGCACCAGCCCCGCCCGCCTGAGGCCGCAGGGGGGCGTCGGTAGAATCCGCGCTCTCCTTCACCCCCACGCCGCCCCTGCGCGGCACAGCCCGAGATCGAGCCATGGGACGCACCCTGTACGACAAGATCTGGGACGAGCATGTCGTCCACACAGAAGAGGACGGCACATCCGTCCTCTACATCGACCGCCATCTGGTGCACGAGGTGACCAGCCCGCAGGCCTTCGAGGGCATCCGCCAGGCGGGCCGCAAGGTGTGGCGCGTGAGCTCGATCGTGGCCACCGCCGACCACAACACGCCCACCACCGGCTGGGACCGCGGCTACGACGGCATCACCGATCCGATCAGCAAGGAGCAGGTGACCACGCTGGACAAGAACATCGCCGAGTTCGGCTCGGCGGCGTACTTTCCGTTCCTGTCCAAGCGCCAGGGCATCGTGCATGTGATCGGCCCCGAGCAGGGCGCCACGCTGCCGGGCATGACGGTGGTGTGCGGCGACAGCCACACCAGCACCCACGGTGCCTTTGGTGCGCTGGCGCACGGCATCGGCACCAGCGAGGTCGAGCATGTGATGGCCACGCAGACCCTGCTGGCCAAGAAGGCCAAGAACCTGCTGGTCAAGGTGGAAGGTACGCTGGCGCGCGGCGTCACCGCCAAGGACGTGGTGCTGGCCATCATCGGCCGCATCGGCACCGCAGGCGGCACCGGCTACACCATCGAGTTCGCCGGCTCGGCCATCCGCGGCCTGAGCATGGAAGGCCGCATGACCGTGTGCAACATGGCGATCGAGGCCGGTGCGCGTGCCGGACTGGTGGCGGTGGACGACAAGACCATCGAATACGTGCGCGGCCGCCCGATGGCGCCCACCGGCGCCGAGTGGGACCAGGCCGTTGCCTACTGGAAAACGCTGCACTCTGACGCCGACGCCAAGTTTGACGCGGTGGTGGAACTGAACGCCGCCGACATCGTGCCGCAGGTGACCTGGGGCACCTCGCCCGAGATGGTGCTGCCGGTCACGGCCAGCGTGCCCGACCCCGACCGCGAGAAGGACGCCACCAAGCGTGGCGCCATCGAGCGCGCCCTGACCTACATGGGCCTGGAGCCCGGCAAGCCCCTGTCTGACGTGCATGTCGACAAGGTGTTCATCGGCTCGTGCACCAACAGCCGCATCGAGGACATGCGCGAAGCCGCCGCCGTGGTGAAAAAGCTCGGCCAGAAGGTGGCGCGCAACGTCAAGCTGGCGATGGTGGTGCCTGGCTCAGGCTTGGTGAAGGAGCAGGCCGAGCGCGAGGGCCTGCACGAGATCTTCCGCGCTGCGGGCTTTGAGTGGCGCGAGCCCGGCTGCTCGATGTGCCTGGCCATGAACGCCGACCGGCTCGAGCCCGGCGAGCGCTGCGCCAGCACCAGCAACCGCAACTTCGAAGGCCGCCAGGGCGCGGGCGGGCGCACCCATCTGGTCAGCCCCGCGATGGCTGCTGCCGCTGCTATCCACGGCCACTTTGTTGACATCCGGCAGTTCGCCTGACGCGACGCGCCCCAAGGAGAACCCCATGCACAAGCTGTTGACCCTGTGGCTCGCCTGCACCGCCGCCTTGCTGGCCGGTTGCAACACGATGGAAGGCATCGGCAAGGACATCAAGAAGGGCGGCCAGGTGCTGGAAGACGCCGCCAAGAAAAAGTGAGCGCCACGCCATGAACAAATTCACCGTGCACAAGGGCCTGGTGGCCCCGATCGATCGCGAGAACGTCGACACCGACGCGATCATCCCCAAGCAGTTCCTCAAGTCGATCCGCAAGACGGGCTTCGGGCCCAATTTGTTCGACGAGTGGCGCTACCTCGACAAGGGCGAGCCCGGCGTGCCCGAGTCGCAGCGCAAGCCCAATCCCGACTTCGTGCTGAACCAGCCGCGCTACAAGAGCGCGAGCGTGCTGCTGGCGCGCAAGAACTTTGGCTGTGGCTCCAGCCGAGAGCACGCGCCGTGGGCGATCGAGCAGTACGGCTTTCGTGCGCTGATCGCACCGAGCTTTGCCGACATCTTCTTCAACAACTGCTTCAAGAACGGCCTGCTGCCCATCGTGCTGCCTGAGTCGGTGGTGGCCAAGCTGTTCGATGAAGTGGCGGCCTTCCCGGGCTATGAGCTCACCGTGGACCTGGAGCGCCAGGTGGTGGTGAAGGCCGACGGCCAGGAAATCGCCTTCGAGGTGCAGCCCTTTCGCAAGTACTGCCTGCTCAACGGCTTTGACGACATCGGCCTGACGCTGCGCCACAAGGACAAGATCGCCGCCTACGAGGCGCAGCGCATCGCCCAGAAACCGTGGCTTGCCAAGACCCTGATGGGTTGAGCGCCCTCGCGAAAGAACATCCATGAAAATCGCCATCCTCCCCGGTGACGGCATCGGCACCGAGATCGTTGCCGAAGCGGTCAAGGTGCTCAATGCGCTGGGCCTGAAGTTCGAATCCGAAACCGCACTGGTCGGCGGCGCCGCCTACGACGCGCACGGCCATCCGCTGCCCGAGTCCACGCTCAAGCTCGCCAAGGAATCCGACGCCATCCTGTTCGGCGCCGTGGGCGACTGGAAGTACGACACGCTCGACCGGCCGCTGCGCCCCGAGCAGGCCATCCTGGGCTTGCGCAAGGCACTGGGCCTGTTCGCCAACGTCCGCCCGGCCATCTGCTACGAGCAGCTGGTGGCAGCTTCAAGCCTGAAGCCCGAGCTGATCGCGGGCCTGGACATCCTGATCATCCGCGAGCTGACCGGCGACATCTACTTCGGCCAGCCGCGCGGCCGCCGCACCGCACCCGACGGGCACTTTCCGGGTGCCGAAGAAGCCTTCGACACCATGCGCTACACGCGCCCGGAGATCGAGCGCATCGGCCATGTGGCCTTTCAGGCGGCGCGCAAGCGCAACAAGAAGGTCACCAGCGTGGACAAGGCCAACGTGCTCGAGACCTTCCAGCTGTGGAAGGACGTGATGACCGGGCTCGGCAAACAGTACCCGGATGTCGAGCTCGAGCACATGTACGTGGACAACGCGGCCATGCAACTGGTGCGCGCGCCCAAGAAGTTCGACGTGGTGGTGACCGGCAACATGTTCGGCGACATCCTGAGCGACGAGGCGTCGATGCTGACCGGCTCGATCGGCATGCTGCCGTCGGCCAGCCTGAATGCGCAGAACCAGGGCTTGTACGAGCCCAGCCACGGCAGTGCACCCGACATCGCCGGCAAGGGCGTGGCCAACCCGCTGGCCACCATCCTGAGCGCCGCGATGATGCTGCGCTTCAGCCTGAACCAGGCCGAGGCCGCCGACCGCATCGAGGCGGCCGTCAAGATGGTGCTGGCCCAGGGCCTGCGCACGCCCGACATCTACAGCGAGGGCACCACCCAAGTGGGCACGCGCGAGATGGGCGATGCGGTGGTGAAGGCGCTGGGGTAGGCGCTGGAGGCGCCGTCAGTTTCGTGGCAGGCCCGGCGCGATACAATCGCGGCATGTTAGCCGCTCAACCGTTCGGCCTGAACACCGCTGCCGCCCTGGCTGGCGGGGCCGTGCGCGCGATCATCATCAAAACCACGACCACCAAGGGCTGATCGGCTCTGGTTCGTCGTGCGCCCTCCCCGGCCAGACGAGCCGGGCAGACAGGCCGGTCGAGCACTGTTTGACAACGGAAAGGGCACAAGCAATGAGCAAGTTGGTAGGACTCGCCGGATGGCGCGGCATGGTCGGCTCCGTCCTGATGGACCGCATGGTCGCCGAGAAGGATTTCGACCTGATCGAGCCGGTCTTCTTCTCCACCTCGGCCGCGGGCGGCAAGGCGCCGGCCATGGCCAAGGCGCACACCACGTTGCGCGACGCGAATGACGTGGCCGAACTCGCCAAGTGCGACATCGTCATCACCTGCCAGGGCGGTGACTACACCAAGGACGTCTTCCCCAAACTGCGCGCCACCGGCTGGCAAGGCCACTGGATCGACGCGGCGTCTGCCCTGCGCATGGAGAAGGATGCAGTCATCATCCTTGACCCGGTCAACGATGGCCTGATCCGCAAGACGCTGGCCGCAGGCGGCAAAAACTGGATCGGTGGCAACTGCACCAACTCCATCCTGCTGATGGGCCTGGCCGGCCTGTTCCACGCCGGGCTGGTGGAATGGGTGTCGTCGATGACCTACCAGGCGGCGTCGGGCAGTGGCGCCAACCACATGCGCGAACTGCTCAAGGGCATGGGCGTGTGCCACGCCGCCGCGGGCGCCGATCTGGACAACCCGGCCAGCGCCATTCTGGACATCGACCGCCGCGTGGCGCAGGCGATCCGGCAGGACGTACCCACCGAGTTCTTTGGCGCACCGCTGGCCGGCGGCCTGATTCCGTGGATCGACGCGCAACTGGACAACGGCCAATCCAAGGAAGAGTGGAAGGGCCAGGCCGAGGTCAACAAGATTCTGGGCAATGCCACGCCGATTCCGGTGGACGGCCTGTGCGTGCGCATCGGCGCGATGCGCTGCCACAGCCTGGCGCTCACACTCAAGCTCAACAAGGACCTGCCGCTGTCCGAGATCGAGCAGATCATCCGCGGCAGCAACCCGTGGGTGAAGTGGGTGCCCAACGAGCGCGCCATCACCGTCAAGGAACTGACGCCGGCATCCATCACCGGCGGATTGCAGGTGGGCGTAGGCCGCGTGCGCAAGCTCAACCTGGGCCCGCAGTACGTGTCGGCCTTCGTGATCGGCGACCAGCTGCTGTGGGGCGCGGCCGAGCCGCTGCGCCGCATGCTGCGCATCCTGCTGCAGGGCTGATCGCTGCACCGCAAGGGGCCGGTTGTCGCGCCGTCCCCACCCCCAGGGGCGCTGCATCCGGCATTCGCTTGTCACGCACAGGTGCGGCTGCTAAGGTGCCGCGGTCGGCATGGGCGTCGACATCCAACATCACACAGCCCGTCAGGGATGTATTTCGCATGGGCCTGTCCTTCTTGCCGTCCACCGCTGCCCCCGGGCAGTCCACACATCCCGCACCCGCCGGGCACGCTGCTCAGCAATCCGCTTGGCGTCGTCACGCCGTGGCGCTGGCGGCCGCCTGCCTGATTGCGCAGCCGCTGTCGGCGTGGGCCCTGTCGCTGGGCCGCATCCAGGTGCAGTCGTCCCTGGGCGAGCCGTTTCGCGCCGAAATCGCGGTGCTGGAGTCGCGCCCGCAGGAACTGCGCGGCCTGAGCCTGTCGCTGGGTGGCCCCGAGGCGTTCCGCGCGGCCGGGCTCGAATACAACCCTTCGCTGGCGGGCATGCGCATCACGCTGGTGAACCTGCCCGATGGCCGCGATGCGCTGCGCCTGAGCGTGGATCGGCCGGTCAACGATCCGTTCCTGGACCTGGTGGTGGTGGCCGAATGGCCGGGTGGGCGCATCGTGCGCAGCTACACGGTGCTGATCGATCCGCCGAACACGCGACCCGTCACCCCGCAATTGCCGGTGGTGGCGCCGCCTGCGGTGGCCGCCGCTGCGCTGCCTGCGCCAACGGCGCCGGAGGTGCCGGCACCTGCTCCGGCTCCCGCAGCCGCGCCTCCGGCACCCGCGCCCGCGCGCCCGGCCGCCAACGCCGCAAGCTCTTCGGGTAAGCAAGTCAAGGTGCAGCCCGGCGACACCGCCAGCGGCATTGCGCATGCCCACCGCGAAAGCGGCGTCTCGCTCGACCAGATGCTGCTGGCCATGCTGCTGGGCAATCCGTCGGCCTTCAGCAACGACAACATCAACCGCCTGCGCGCCGGCGCCACGGTGGAGTTGCCCAGCGCCGATCAGGCCACGCGGGTGCCGGCCGCCGAAGCATCGCGCGTGCTGTGGGCCGACAGCACCGACTTCAACGCCTACCGGCGCAAACTGGCCGAGATGGCAGTGGGCACCGCCGCGCCCCAGGCCAGCCGCGAGGCCACTGGCAAGGTCGAGGCGCGCGTGGAAGAGCGGCAGGCCGCGCTGCAGTCGTCCGACCGGCTGACGCTGTCCAAAGGCGCACTGGGCACCCCAGGCGATGCGGCCGCGCGATCCACCCAGGGCGGTGACACCGCCGCCAAGGTGGCCGAACTCGACCGCACGATCAACGAACTCAACCGCCTCAAGGCCGCGGGCTCCGCCGAGGCGGGTTCTGCGTCGGGCACGGCGGCTGCAACCCCCGGAACTCCCGGGGCGTTTGGCCCTGGCGTCACCGCACCCACGCCGCTGCCCGCGGCCAGCGCGGCCGCCGCCAAGAAAGAAACCTCCGGTGGCCTGATCGAGGACCTGCTGGCGCAGCCTGCGGTGCAGTGGATCGGCGGCGGGCTGGTGGCCCTGCTGGCGCTGCTGGCCGTCGTGCGGGTGCGTCAGCGGCGCAGCCAGAGCTTGCTGGGGGGTGACGCGTCCGCCGATGCGGGTTCGGATGCGGCGCAGGCTGAGCCCACCGCCGCTGCGGCAACCATCCAAACTGAGCCCGCCGCACCCGCATCCGCACCTTTCACCGCTCCCACAGCGCCCACGCCCACCGCACCCTCTCCGTCTTCTCCACCGGCATTCGACTTCGGCAGCATCTCGCTGGATCTGGAGTCACCGCAGGACACACAGTCGAAAGCTCCAGCGACTGCGCCCGCAAGCAGCACGCCCGACGGACCGCTGGCCACCAAGCTGGCCCTGGCCGAAGAGTTCCGCAAGCTGGGCAACACCGACGGCGCCCGCACCCTGGTGGCCGAGGTACTGGCCGAGGCCGGTGCTGCCGATGCTGACGTTCACGCGCGCGCCGAGCAGTTGCGCCGCGAGCTCGGCTGAGCCGCAGGCCCGTCGCCACCCTGCGGCAGCGGCCCCATCGCCACGGGGCATACTGCGCCGATGCGCATCGCACTGGGCGTCAGCTACCTCGGACAGGCCTACGACGGCTGGCAAAGCCAACCGTCGGGCCGCACCGTGCAGGACCATCTGGAAGCCGCGCTGGCGCAGTTCATGGCCTGCCCGCGCGAGGCGGTGTCCACGCTGTGCGCCGGCCGCACCGACGCCGGCGTACATGGCCTGATGCAGGTGGTGCACTTTGACACCCCCATCGACCGCGAGCCGTTTTCATGGGTGCGCGGCACCAACCGCTACCTGCCGCACGACATCGCGGTGCAGTGGGCACAACCGGTGCCTGAGGCCTTTCACTGCCGCGCCAGCGCCATCGCCCGGCGCTATGCCTACCTGCTGCTCGAATCACCGGTGCGCCCCAGCCTGGACAGCGGTCGCGTGGGCTGGTCGTTCAAGCCGCTCGATGGCGACGCGATGCGCGCCGCCGCCGCACTGCTGCTGGGCACGCACGACTTCTCATCCTTTCGCGCGTCCGAATGCCAGGCCAAGAGCCCGGTGAAGACGCTGCGCCGCGCCGAGGTGACGCGCCGCGGCGCCTACTGGCGCTTTGATTTTGAAGCGGATGCCTTTTTGCACCACATGATCCGCAACATCATGGGCTGCCTCGTCCAGGTGGGCCAGGGCCTGAAACCACCAGGCTGGATCAGCGAGGTGATCGCCGCGCGCCACCGCGACGCCGCCGCGCCCACCTACGCGCCGGATGGCCTGTACTTTCTGGGCCCGCGCTACGAGCCGCACTGGGGACTGCCGGAGCGCACCGCTGCCTATGATTGGCTGCCCTGAAGCATTTGCATGACCGCCCACCACGTTCCCGTCCGCACCCGCATCAAGATCTGCGGCCTCACGCGCGAGGCCGATGTGGACGCCTGCGTGGCCGCCGGCGCCGATGCGGTGGGTTTCGTGCTGTACCCCAAGAGCCCGCGCGCCGTCAGCGTCGATCGCGCGGCCGAGTTGGCGCGCCGCCTGCCGCCCTTCGTCACGCCGGTGCTGTTGTTCGTGAACGAGGCGCCCCCCGTGGTGATGGAGGCGCTGGAATCGGTGCCGGGCGCCATCGCGCAATTCCACGGCGACGAATCACCCGCGCAATGCCGCATGTCGGCGGGCGACGGGCGCTGGGCCTGGCTGCGGGCAGCGCGAATCCCGATCGATGCGCCCGAACAGTTCGACTTGGTAAGATTTGCCCAACTTCACTCGCATGCCCAGGCCATCCTGCTCGACGCCCATGTCGACGGATTCGGCGGGGGCGGTCAAAGCTTTCCGTGGTCACGGCTTCCAGCAAGCGTCAACGCTCACCTCGTCTTGTCTGGTGGGCTCACGTCGGCAAACGTGGCCGATGGCATCGCGCAGGTGCGGCCGCGTTGCACGACGCTGGCCGTTGACGTCAGTTCCGGCGTTGAGCTCAGCGCGCCCGAAGGCGGCACGCGCAAGGGCCTGAAAGACGCCGACAAGATCCACCGGTTTGTGGCCGCCGTTCGCGCGGCCGACCGGCAATTGGCAGAGCACGATGTACGAATACCACCAGCCTGACACGCGCGGGCACTTTGGCCCCTACGGCGGCAGCTTCGTCAGCGAAACGCTGACCCACGCCATCGCCGAGTTGCGCGAGGCCTACGCGAAGTACCAGCACGACCCCGAGTTTTTAGCCGAGTTCCGCAGCGAACTGGCGCACTTTGTGGGCCGGCCCTCGCCGATTTATCACGCCGCGCGCATGAGCCGCGAGATGGGCGGCGCGCAGATCTACCTCAAGCGCGAAGACCTGAACCACACCGGCGCGCACAAGGTGAACAACACCATCGGCCAGGCGATGCTGGCCAAGCGCATGGGCAAGCCGCGCGTGATTGCCGAGACGGGCGCCGGCCAGCACGGTGTGGCCACTGCCACCATCTGCGCGCGCTACGGGCTGGAGTGCGTGGTGTACATGGGCAGCGAAGACGTGAAGCGCCAGAGCCCCAACGTCTACCGCATGAAGCTGCTGGGCGCCACCGTGGTGCCGGTGGAAAGCGGCAGCAAGACGCTGAAAGACGCGCTGAACGAGGCCATGCGCGACTGGGTGACGAATGTGGAAAACACCTTCTACATCATCGGGACCGTGGCCGGCCCGCACCCCTACCCGATGATGGTGCGCGACTTCCAGAGCGTGATCGGCGAAGAGTGCCTGACGCAGATGCCGCAGATGACCGGCCGCCAGCCCGATGCGGTGATCGCCTGCGTGGGCGGCGGCAGCAATGCGATGGGTATCTTCCACCCCTACATCCCGCACGAGGCCACGCGCCTGATCGGCGTGGAGGCTGCCGGCGAAGGCCTGGATAGCGGCAAGCATTCGGCGTCGCTGCAGCGCGGATCGCCCGGTGTGCTGCACGGCAACCGCACCTACATCCTGCAGGACGACAACGGCCAGATCACCGAAACGCACAGCGTGAGCGCCGGCCTGGACTACCCCGGCGTGGGCCCCGAGCATGCGTGGCTGAAAGACATCGGCCGCGCCGAGTACGTGGGCGTGACCGACCGCGAGGCGCTGGATGCGTTTCACTACCTGTGCCGCACCGAAGGCATCATCCCCGCGCTGGAATCCAGCCACGCCATCGCTTATGCGATGAAGCTCGCCAAAACCATGCGCAGCGACCAGAGCATCCTGGTGAATCTGTCGGGCCGCGGCGACAAGGACATCGGCACCGTGGCCGACCTGTCGCAGGCCGACTTCTACTGCCGCCCCAGCTGCCGCGGGCAAAGCGTCAAGGGCGAGGCGGTGATCGAGGTGAAGCGATGAGCCGCATCTCCACCACCATAGCAGCACTCAAGGCGCAAGGCCGCAAGGCGCTGATCCCGTATGTGACAGCCGGCTTTCCGTACGCCGATGTCACGCCCGAGCTGATGCACGGCATGGTGGCCGCGGGCGCCGACATCATCGAGCTGGGCGTGCCGTTTTCTGACCCGATGGCCGAGGGCCCCGTCATCCAGAAGGCGGGCGAGAAGGCACTGACATTCGGCATCGGCACGGCGCAGGTGCTGCAGATGGTGCGCGACTTCCGCGCCAAGGACGGCAAGACGCCGGTGGTGCTGATGGGCTACGCCAACCCGGTGGAGCGCTACGACCTGAAGCACGGCAAGGATGCCTTTATTCGCGACGCAGCGGCGGCCGGCGTGGACGGCGTGCTGATCGTCGACTACCCGCCCGAGGAGTGCGAAGACTTTGCCGCCAAGCTCAAGGCCCACGGGCTGGACCTGATCTTTTTGCTGGCGCCCACCAGCACCGACGCGCGTATGGATCTGGTGGCCCGCGTGGCCAGCGGCTATGTGTACTACGTGTCGCTGAAAGGCGTGACCGGCGCCGGCCACCTGGACACCGCCGCGGTGGAGCAGATGCTGCCGCGTATCCGCCAGCATGTGAGCGTGCCGGTGGGTGTGGGCTTTGGCATTCGCGACGCGCAGACCGCGCAGGCCATCGGCCGGGTGGCCGATGCGGTGGTGATCGGCAGCAAGATCATCCAGTTGATCGAGGAGCAGCCGCGCGACAAGGTGGCCCCCACGGCGGCGGAGTTTTTGCGCGGCGTGCGGGCGGCGCTGGATGCGCAGCGGCCTGCCTGAGCCCACCCGGCGGATAATCCGGACGAGATCGCCCCGCGGCTGACAAGGAGTACCCATGAGCTGGCTTGAAAAACTGCTGCCCCCGAAGATCCAGCACACCGACCCGACCGAGCGCCGCAGCGTGCCCGAGGGCCTATGGATCAAGTGCCCCAGTTGCCACGCGGTGCTGTACAACACCGACCTGGAGCAGAACCTCAACGTCTGCCCCACCTGCAGCCACCACCACCGCATCGGCGTCCGCGCGCGGCTCGACCGCTTTCTGGACGCCGAGGGCCGCTACGAGATCGGGCAAGAGGTCATCCCCGTCGACGCCCTCAAGTTCAAGGACAGCCGCAAGTACCCCGAGCGCCTGAAAGAGGCGCTGGAGGACACCGGCGAGACCGACGCGCTGGTGGTGATGGGCGGCGCGGTGCACAGCATCAGCCTGGTGGCGGCCTGCTTTGAGTTTGACTTCATGGGCGGCTCGATGGGCTCGGTGGTGGGCGAGCGCTTTGTGCGCGGCGTGCAAACGGCCATCGAGCAGAAGGTGCCCTTTGTGTGCTTTACCGCCACCGGCGGCGCGCGCATGCAGGAAGGCCTGTTGAGCCTGATGCAGATGGCCAAGACCAATGCCGCGCTGACGCGCCTGGCCAAGAAGGGCCTGCCCTACGTGAGCGTGCTGACCGACCCGACCATGGGCGGCGTGAGCGCGGGCTTTGCCTTCGTGGGCGACGTGGTGATTGCCGAGCCCAAGGCGCTGATCGGCTTTGCCGGCCCGCGGGTGATCGAATCCACCGTGCGCGTGACGCTGCCCGAGGGATTTCAGCGTGCCGAGTTTCTGCAGGAAAAGGGCGCGGTCGACTTCATCTGCGACCGCCGCGACCTGCGCAAGACGGTGGCCAGCGTGCTGGCCATGCTGCAACGCCAGCCGGCGGATGCAGTGAGCTGAGCTGAGGGCCAGCCCGCTTCACAGCGGGCATGGTGCTTCAGCCCATCAACACTTGGTGCTGCACATAGGTGAGCACCATCGCGCCGATCTGCAGCAGCACCAGCAGCGCCACCGGCGACAAATCCACCCCACCCACCAGCGGCAGCAGCCGGCGCAGGCGCGCCAGCATGGGGCTGCACAGCCGCTCGATCACGTCGCCCAGCGGCGAATCGACGCGCACCCACGACAGCACCGCATAGATGATGACCAGGCCGGTGGCGGTGGAAATGGCCAGCCGCAGCACGCCGAACAGCGCCAGCAGCGGCAGGGCGGTGGCGCTGGCCTTGGCGCCGGTCAGCGTCCACAGGATGGCGTACTGCGCCATCTCGATCAGCCAGGCCGCCACCAGGCAGGCCACGTCCCAGCGGCCGGTGGGGCGCAGAAGGCGGCGCAGGGTCAGCACCAGCCAGTCGGACAGCGCCATCACAAAGCGGCCGATCGGATTGCCAAAGGGAATGCGCTGGGCCTGCATCCACGCCCGCAGCAGGCAAGCGCCGCCCAGCAACGCGGTGGCCACATCCAGCAACAGGGAGATGATTTGGTACAGCATGTCGTGGGATGATATCGGCGTGAGCACCACCACACTGACCGAATTGCCTCTGTTCCCGCTGGGGACCGTGCTGTTCCCCGGCGGGGTGCTGCCGCTGCGCATCTTCGAGGTGCGCTACCTGGACATGATCGGCCGTTGCTGGAAGCAAGGTCGGCCGTTCGGCGTGGTGTCATTAACCGAAGGCCACGAAGTGCGGCGGCCGGACGCGAAGGAAAGCTTTGCCGCTGTGGGCACGCTGGCGCACATCACGCACTTTCAGGCGCCACAGGCGGGGCTGATGATGATTCGGTGTGTGGGCGGACAACGCTTCAGGTTGTCAGGCTCACGGCAGTTGAAGCATGGGCTGTGGGTGGGCGAAGCCGAGGCCATCGCGGACGACCCGGAGGTACCGGTGCCCGATGACCTGAAACCCGTGGCCCAGGCGCTGGAAGATGTGCTGACGCGGCTGAACGCCCAGATCAAGGAAGGGTTGGGGCCAGACCCGACGCCTGAGCAAGTGGCGCTGGCGGCGTTGCAGATGCCAATCGCCGAGCCTTGGCGGTTGGGGGATTGTGGGTGGGTAGCGAACCGGTGGTGTGAGTTGCTGCCGATGCGGGGTGGGGAGAAGCAGCGGATGATGGAACTGGACAGTCCCTTGATGCGGTTGGAGTTGGTGGGAGATGTGCTGGTGGTCCAGCGACCGCAATCGTCTTAGCCCTTGCGCCGATAAAATCGCGGGTTACCTTCCGGCCCGCGCCCATGTCCAACACCCCCCAGCCTCAGACCCCGCCCCTCGACGAAAACCAGCTCATCGCCGAGCGCCGCGAGAAGCTGCGCGCCCTGCGCGAGGCTCAGCAGGCCGGCAAGGGCGTGGCGTTTCCCAACGACTTCAAACCGGGGCATCGGGCGGCCGACCTGCTGGCGCACCACGGCTCGCGCACGGCCGAGCACCTGGCCGAGCACGTCACGCACGCCAGCATTGCGGGCCGCTTGATGCTCAAGCGGGTGATGGGCAAGGCCAGCTTTGCGACGCTGCAGGACGCATCGGGCGGGCCCAACGGCGGGCGCTTTCAGATCTACGTGACGCGCGACGACGTGGGCGAGGAAACCTACGAGGCCTTCAAGCACTGGGACCTGGGCGACATCGTTGCCGCCGAAGGCCGGCTCTTCAAGACGCGCACCGGCGAACTGTCCATCCATGCCACCCAGGTGCGCCTGCTGACCAAGAGCCTGCGCCCCATGCCCGACAAGTTCCACGGCGTGGCCGACCAGGAACTCAAGTACCGCCAACGCTATGTCGACCTGATGACGGACGCAGCGGCACGCGACCGCTTCGTGGCGCGCAGCAAGGCGGTCAGCGGCATCCGACAGTTCATGGTGGACCACGGCTTTCTGGAGGTGGAAACGCCGATGCTGCATCCCATCCCCGGTGGTGCGAATGCACGACCCTTCGTCACGCACCACAACGCACTCGACCAGCAGATGTTCCTGCGCATCGCGCCCGAGCTGTACCTCAAGCGGCTGATCGTCGGCGGCTTCGAGCGCGTGTTCGAGATCAACCGCAACTTCCGTAACGAAGGCATCAGCGTCCGGCACAACCCCGAGT
>JBJTCL010000073.1:0-22092 GCA_046091865.1 Burkholderiaceae bacterium
AGCCTTACTCGAAGACCGGACGCGAGCCGACGGTCTCGGCCAGATCCAGCTTGACCTGCACGGTCTGCGCCCACTGCGTGAAGCGCGGCTTGGAAGCCGGATCCAGCGGCACGCTCTCCGAGGCCTTGGCGATCTTCAGCGGGTCTTGATGCACACCGCCGACACGGAACTCGAAGTGCAGATGCGGGCCGGTGGCCCAGCCGGTGGCGCCCACGGCGCCGATGTTCTGGCCCTGGCTCACGCTCTGGCCTTTGCGCACGTTGATCCTGCTGAGGTGCGCATACACCGTGGTGTGGTTGTTGGCATGGCGCACGTACACCACGTTGCCAAAGCCGCCCTGCGCGCCGGCGAACTCCACCGCGCCATCACCCACCGAACGCACCGGGGTGCCGGTGGGCGCGGCGTAGTCCACGCCCAGATGCGCGCGCCAGGTTTGCAGGATGGGATGAAAGCGCATCTTGAAGCCGCTGCTCACCCGCGAAAACTCCAGCGGCGACGCCAGGTAGGCGCGGCGCAGGCTCTGGCCGTCGAAGGTGTAGAAGCCCCCCTTCTTGCCCGGCTCCTGGAACCACATCGCCTGATAGGTCTTGCCGTTGTTGACGAACTCGGTCGACAGCACCCGGCCGGCGCGCATCGGCTCGCCGTCGGCCTCCAGCGTCTCGTACACCACGCTGAAGCGGTCGCCCTTGCGCAGGGCACGGTGAAAGTCGATATCACCCGAGAAGATGTCGGCCAGCTGCATCGCCACCGAATCGGGGATACGGGCCTCGTCGGTGGCGGCGAACAGCGACGTGCGGATGCTGCCGCTAGCCATCTGCATCGAGGCAGTCAGTGGCGCAACTTCCAGGCGGGTGTTGAAGCCCGAGGTGATGCTGTCGCTGGTGCGCTCGAACACCCAGCGGCGGAACTGGCGCGAATCGTCATCGATCAGGCTGCGCACGCTCAGGCGCAGCAGGCGGTTGTCGGCGTCGGCCTCGGCGGTGACGGTGCGCCCGTTGCGGCCCAGCACATGGGTGCGGAAGGCGGCGTCGTTGCGCAGCACCGCAGCGGCCTGCGGATCGGCAATGCCCAGGCGGCGCAACAGCGTGTCGGCGGTGTCGGTGCTGCGCACCGTGTCGAAACGGTGCAGGCGCAGGCTGTGCGATTCAAGCGCCTCGATCTGGCGCTCCAGCGGCAGGGGCTGCACGCTTTCGACCACCTGACGCACCGGCATCAGTGCGGCATCGGGCGCGTAATTGGCTACGGCAAAGGCGACGCTGCCACCCAAAGCGAGGAAGGACGCCACGGCGGTAGCCACGCGGCGCGGATGGCGGCGCAGTGGCGCGCCCAAGCGCGACACGGCATCGTCT
Source organism: Burkholderiaceae bacterium (assembly GCA_046091865.1). GTDB lineage: Bacteria > Pseudomonadota > Gammaproteobacteria > Burkholderiales > Burkholderiaceae_C > JBDLRH01. The sequence continues at coordinate 1,350 of JBJTCL010000073.1, forward strand.
GCGGCAGCGGTCCAGGCCTTGCTCACTCGCGGTCCCTCGTGAAACGTCGGCGCGGCCAGGCCCGGTGGCGAGGCTGCGCAGGGGCGCCTTCTACAATCCAGCGCTTCGAAAGGCCGTGAGTATAGCCATGCCCCCTGCGCGGCGGCCATGGACAAAACCCTGATGACGCAAGCATCTGTAACAAACTTTCCGGTGACCGACCGGGTGCGCGAGGCGCTGGCCGTCACCCGCCGCGGCTGCGAGGAACTGATCCCCGAAGACGAGTGGGTGCGCAAGCTGGCCCGCTCCGAGGCCACCGGCACGCCGCTGCGCATCAAGCTGGGGCTGGACCCCACCGCGCCCGACATCCACGTGGGCCACACGGTGGTACTCAACAAGATGCGCCAGTTGCAGGACCTGGGCCACCAGGTGATCTTTTTGATCGGCGACTTCACCACCATGATCGGTGATCCGTCGGGCCGCAACAGCACCCGGCCGCCGCTGACGCGCGAGCAGATCGAGGCCAACGCCCAGACCTACTACCGCCAGGCCAGCCTGGTGCTGGACCCGGCGCGCACCGAGATTCGCTACAACAGCGAATGGAGCGACCCGCTGGGCGCGCGCGGCATGATCACGCTGGCGGCCAAGTACACCGTGGCGCGCATGATGGAGCGCGACGACTTCAACAAGCGCTTTCGCGAAGGGCGATCGATCAGCGTGCATGAGTTTTTGTACCCGCTGATGCAGGGCTACGACTCGGTGGCACTGAAGAGCGACCTGGAACTGGGCGGCACCGACCAGAAGTTCAACCTGCTGGTGGGTCGCCATCTGCAGCAGGAATACGGCCAGGAGCCGCAGTGCATCCTGACCATGCCGCTGCTGGAGGGTCTGGACGGCGTGGATAAGATGTCCAAGTCCAAGAACAACTACGTGGGCATCAGCGAAGACGCCAACACCATGTTTGCCAAGGTGCTGTCGATCAGCGACGACCTGATGTGGCGCTGGTACACGCTGCTGAGCTTCCGCACCGAGGCCGAGATCGCCGCGTTGAAGAAAGAGGTCGAGGCCGGCCGCAACCCCAAGGATACGAAGGTGATGCTGGCCAAGGAGATCACCGCGCGCTTTCACAGCGTTGCAGCGGCCGATGCGGCCGAGCAGGACTTCATCAACCGAAGCCGGGGCGGCGTGCCGGATGAGATCCCCGAGGTATCACTGCCCTTGACCGATGGCGCACCCATGGGCATTGCCGCATTGCTGAAGGCCGCAGGCCTTGCACCGTCGAGCAGCGAGGCCAACCGCCTGATCGACGGCGGCGGTGTGCGCGTGGATTCGTCGGTGGTCAGCGACAAGGGCCTGAAGCTGGGCGCCGGCACTTACGTGGTGCAGGTGGGCAAGCGCAAGTTTGCGCGGGTGACCTTGGGCTGATTTCTTGGCGCGCCGCAGGCAGCGGCGGTGGCGGGCGCTCGATGCATCCCTTCGTAGCCCGCGTGTCGGGGGTGACCGGCGCCGGGTGATGTGCGACGCGGGTTCCCGCCGGCGCGCTGGCGACCCGAGCCATCATGCACCCGAGCGAATGCAGTCCAGCTGCCAACGCGCTGGCGACCTGAGTCAGCAGCGCGCCCGAGCCAGCAGCGCACCGGCACAATCAACCCATGGCCACGCCAGCCACCCCACCGGCCACCCCACGTACGGCCAGCACCCTGAGCCCGCAGACCCTGCTGCGCATCTCGGTGGTGGTGGCCTGCATCACCATCGCGCTCAAGACCCTGGCCTGGTGGATCACCGGCTCGGTGGGTCTGTTGTCAGACGCGATGGAGTCGCTGGTCAACCTGGCCAGTGCAGTGTTTGCGCTGGTGATGGTGACGGTGGCCGCGCGACCGGCGGACGCAGACCACCCATACGGCCATCACAAGGCCGAGTACTTCTCGTCGGGCTTCGAGGGGATCCTGATCATCGCTGCCGCGCTGGGCATCATCTGGGCGGCGGGCCACCGCTTGTTCGATCCGCAGCCGCTGGAGCAGGTGGGCTGGGGCCTGGCGCTGTCGGTGGCGAGTTCGGCGCTCAACGGACTGCTGGCGTGGGTGATGTTCCGCGTAGCCAGGGTGTATCGATCGATCGCGCTGGAGGCCGATGCGAAGCACCTGGTCACCGATGTGTGGACGTCTACCGGCGTGGTCATCGGCATCGCGCTGGTGGCGTGGAGTGGCTGGCTCTGGCTGGACGCAGTGGTGGCCATCGGCGTGGCGCTCAACATCCTGAAAGAGGGTTTTGGGCTGATGCACCGCTCGTCGCAGGGCCTGATGGACGAGGCGCTGGAGCCCGAGGCGCAGCAGAAGATCCACGAGGTGCTGCAGGGCTTTGAGCACCGGCGCGGCGAGACGGCCATCATCCGCTTTGACCATGTGACCACGCGCAAGGCTGGGCAGCGGCGGTTTGTCGACCTGCACATGCACATGCCCGCCAGCTGGAGCCTGGGCCGTGCCGCGGCCCTGCGCATCAGCGTGGAGCAGGCGCTGATGAGCGCGGTGCCGGGCCTGCGCGCCACCATTCAGCTGCTGCCCAGCGATGTGGAAGCACACTTTGACGACGAGAAGGACCTGATCTGATGCTGGCCGTGGTGCAGCGGGTGAGCGAGGCGCGTGTGCGCGTGGACGGCGATGTGATCGGCGAGATCGGAGCGGGGCTGCTGGTGCTGGTGTGCGCCGAGCGTGGCGACAGCGAGGTGCAGGCCGACAAGCTGCTGGCCAAGCTGCTGAAGCTGCGCATCTTCTCGGATGAGGCCGGCATGATGAACCGTGCGGTGACCGATGTCGATGGCCGGGGCACACACGGCGGCCTGCTGCTGGTGAGCCAGTTCACCCTGGCCGCCGACACCGCGGGCGGCAACCGCCCGAGCTTCACCAACGCCGCGCCGCCCGACGAGGGCCGGCGCTTGTTCGATCACTTCGTGGCCAGCGCCCGCGCGGCCCACCCCATCGTACACACCGGCCGCTTTGCCGCCGACATGAAGGTGGAGCTGATCAACGACGGGCCGGTGACGATCCCGATGCAGATGCGTTGAGGCGTTGGACGGTGGCTGGACGGACAAGCCGGATAATCCAGGACATGGCCTTCCCAGAGTTGTCTGTCGTTGAACACTTGCGCCACCGGGTGCCCGGCTTGTTGGCTGTGTACGCCTTTGGCAGCCGTATGGAGGGAACTGCGGGGCCGCAAAGCGATTGGGACCTGGCTGTCCTGGTCAGTGGCTACGCCGATCCGGTGCTGCTGTGGGACGTGGCCGGCGAACTTGCAGACTTGCTGGGCACAGAGGTCGATCTGCTCGATTTCCGGGCGGCCTCCACCGTGATGCAGCACCAGATCTTGACGCGTGGCCAGCGCTGGTGGGCGCGCGATGTGGGGCCCAGCTTGTTTGAGGCCGCAGTTCTCAGCGAGATGACCGACCTGAACGAGCGTCGCGCACCTTTGATGGCTGACATTGCCCGCCGGGGGAGCGTGCATGGCCGATGATGTTCTGCTGAACAAAGCCGCCACCATTGAGCGCTGCGTCGCCAGGGCGCGAGAGGAATACGCGTTCAACCCCGCTGGGTTCGCTTCCGATTTCACCCGACAGGACGCCGCCATCCTCAACATCCAGCGCGCATGTGAAGCCGCGCTGGACATGGGGCAGCACATCGTGCGTCGGGATGGCTTGGGAGTGCCGCAGAGCGCACGCGATGTGTTTACGCTGATGGCTGGTGGTGGCTGGATTGAGCCTGCCTTGGCCGATGCGCTCAAGCGCATGGTCGGGTTCCGCAATATTGCGGTTCATGACTACCAGGCGTTGCAGTTGCCGATCACCGTCAAGATCATCAGTGAGCATCTGGACGAATTTCTGTAGTTCACACGCGCTGTTTTGCAGCGTGACACCCCCAGGCAGGCCGGCGGCAGCTGATCGGTCGCTGCTTTGCCTGGTGGCCACGTTGATCCGCTTCAGGCCCGTACGCTTCAGGCCACTGGTCAGGCATACGGGTCGGGCAGGCCTAGCGACAGCATCAAGAGGGATTCCAGCGTCTCCATCGCTTCTGCATCCGCGTCGCTGGTTTCGTGATCCCAGCCCTGCGCGTGCAGGGTGCCGTGAATCATCAGGTGCGCATAGTGCTCGGCCAAGGGCTTGCGCTGCGCGCGGGCCTCGCGTGCGACCACCGGTGCGCACAACACCAGGTCGGCCATCACCACGGGTTCGCGCGCGTAGTCGAAGGTGAGGACGTTGGTGGCGTAGTCCTTGCCGCGGTACTGCCGGTTGAGTACGCGGCCCTCGGCCTCGCCGACGATGCGCACGGTAATTTCGGCGTCGCCCTCCAGCGCTGCGCTCATCCAGCGGTGGGCTTTGGCGCGAGTCACTTGAGCCTTGTGCTCGACGGCAGCCTTGGAGTCGGTGAATTGGAGTGAGAGGTCGAGTCGCGTGGGCATGCGCGGCAGTGTAGTGGTGGCGGGATGGTCTGCTGCGTGGGCTGGCCTGTGCTGGTTGGCGATCGCTACGGCGTGGTGCCCCGGCGGGCACGGGGCTTCGCCGGGTCGGGTCCTTCGGGCAACCATCTGCAGTGCTCGCCGCGCGGGGTCGGTCGGAAACTCGCGGCTGCGCCGCTCAAACAACCGCCCGCCCTGATCCGCGCGGCTCCGCGCTTCGAGGCCGAACCGGAAGGCGCCCCGCACCCACCGGGGAACCGCGCCGTGGCAGGTGTGTACAAGACACTTTCTTCCTCGCACCAGACATACGCTCACCATCGCGCAGCACCTGGGAACAGTCGAGCGAGGGGGCTTTCAATCCAGCGCTCACCCAGCACCGAGCGGGCTGCGGGCGGGGCGCCTTTGTGCCGGCCTGGAAGCGCGCAGCGGCTGGGGTGAGGGTCTCGCGCCAGCGAGACGACTCAGCCGCGCATGTTTGAGCGCTTTAGCGAGACTTGGCGCGCCGGCCCCTGCCGAGAGCACTGAACACGGATGCCCGAAGGGCCCGGCACAGTGAAGCCCCGCACGCTTCCGGCTCGGTGCCCCACATCAACGCCAACGCAAATCAAGAACCGTCCCGCCCCCGCGCCTTGTCATACGCATCCACGATGCGCGCCACCAGCGGATGCCGCACCACATCGGCGCTGGTGAAGCGCGTGTGCGCAACGCCTTGCACGCGTTTCAGCACCCGCTCGGCATCGACCAGCCCGCTGAGCTGGCCCTTGGGCAGATCGATCTGGCTGATGTCGCCGGTGACCACGCACTTGCTGCCAAAGCCGATGCGCGTGAGGAACATCTTCATCTGCTCGGGCGTGGTGTTCTGCGCCTCGTCCAGGATCACGAAGGCATGGTTGAGCGTGCGGCCGCGCATGAAGGCCAGCGGTGCGATCTCGAGCGCCTGCCGTTCAAAGGCCTTGGTCACCTTGTCAAAGCCCATCAGGTCGTACAGCGCGTCGTACAGCGGGCGCAGGTACGGGTCTACCTTCTGGCTCAGGTCGCCGGGCAGAAAGCCCAGCTTCTCGCCGGCCTCCACCGCCGGGCGCGTCAGCACGATGCGCTGCACCGCGCTGCGCTCCAGTGCATCCACCGCCATCGCCACCGCCAGGTAGGTCTTGCCCGTGCCTGCGGGGCCGATGCCGAAGGTGATGTCGTGGTTCGCGATGTTGTCCAGGTAGGTGCCCTGGTTGGGCGTGCGCGCGCGCAGGTCGGCGCGGCGCGTGTGCAAGGTGAGGGCGCCGTCGTCGGCCTCGCCCAGCGGCGCATCGCCGGCCAGCATCAGCTGCACCGTGGCCGGCTCGATCGGCCGCTGCGCGATTTCGTACATCGCCTGCAGCACCTCCATCGCGCGCTGCGCCTTGGCCTTGGGGCCGTCCACTTTGAACTGCTCGTGCCGATGTGCAATGCGCACTGACAACGCCGTCTCGATGCTGCGCAGGTGCTGGTCGGTCGGCCCGCACAGATGCTGCAGCCGGGTGTTGTTGTGCGGGGTGAAGTCGTGTCGGAGGATCATGTGGTGCGCCTTGTGGCCGCATTGTCGCTGCCGGGCTGGCGGCTGTGGGGCGCCGTGCGGCACCTTGGGTCGGTGCATCCGATAACATGCCGGCGTGATCGGACGACTGCAAGGCCTGCTGGCCGAGAAGAACCCCCCGCAGGTGCTGCTGGACTGCGGCGGCGTGGGCTACGAGGTGGATGTGCCGATGAGCACCTTCTACAACCTGCCAGCAGTGGGCGAGCGCGTGACGCTGCTCACGCACTTCGTGGTGCGCGAGGATGCGCAGATCCTCTACGGCTTTGGTACGGCGGGCGAGCGCGAGGCCTTTCGGCAGCTCATCAAAATCAGCGGCGTGGGGCCGCGCACTGCGCTGTCCATTTTGAGTGGCCTGAGCGTGGCCGACATTGCGCAGGCCGTCACCGCGCAGGACGCGGGGCGGCTGGTGAAGATTCCGGGCATCGGCAAGAAGACCGCCGAGCGCCTGTTGCTGGAGCTCAAGGGCAAGTTTGGCGCCGACCTGGGCGCCAGCGCTGCGCCCGCCAGCGACCATCAGGCCGACATCCTGCAGGCGTTGCTGGCGCTGGGCTACAGCGACAAGGAGGCCGCAGCCGCGCTCAAATCGCTGCCGGCCGATGTGGGCGTGAGCGAGGGCATCAAGCTGGCGCTGAAGGCGCTGGCGCGCTGAACACAGCACCCGGAGACTGCGGCATGGCCAGCCACACCGACGACCTGAGCAGCGCACCGCAGCCCCAGCGCGTGGTGTCGGCCGCGGCCGCCTCGCCCAAGGAAGAAGCAATCGAGCGCGCGCTGCGGCCCAAGCTGCTCGACGAGTACGTGGGCCAGCAGAAGGTGCGCGAGCAGCTTGAGATCTTCATCGGCGCCGCAAAGAAGCGCAGTGAGGCGCTGGACCATGTGCTGTTGTTCGGCCCGCCCGGCCTGGGCAAGACCACGCTGAGCCACATCATTGCGCAGGAACTGGGTGTGAACCTGCGCCAGACCAGCGGTCCGGTGCTGGAAAAACCCAAGGACCTGGCCGCACTGCTGACCAACCTCGAGCCCAACGACGTGCTCTTCATCGACGAGATCCACCGGTTGTCCCCGGTGGTCGAAGAGATCCTGTACCCGGCGCTCGAGGACTATCAGATCGACATCATGATCGGTGAGGGGCCGGCCGCGCGCAGCATCAAGCTCGACCTGCAGCCCTTCACCCTGGTGGGCGCCACCACCCGTGCCGGCATGCTGACCAATCCGCTGCGCGACCGCTTTGGCATCGTGGCGCGGCTGGAGTTCTACACCACCGAGGAACTGGCGCGCATCGTCACGCGCAGCGCGGGCCTGTTGAATGCGCCGATGGATGCCGAGGGCGGCACCGAGATCGCGCGCCGCTCGCGGGGCACGCCGCGCATCGCCAACCGGCTGCTGCGCCGCGTGCGCGACTACGCCGACGTGAAGGGCAGTGGCCGCATCACTGCCGACATGGCCGGCAAGGCACTGGCCATGCTGGATGTGGACCCGCAGGGCTTTGATGTGATGGACCGCAAGCTGCTCGAGGCGGTGGTGCACCGCTTTGACGGTGGCCCGGTGGGGCTGGACAACATTGCGGCCAGCATCGGCGAGGAACGCGACACCATCGAGGATGTGATCGAGCCCTACCTGATCCAGCAGGGCTATCTGCAGCGCACGCCGCGCGGCCGCGTGGCCACGCTGGCGGCGTACCGGCATCTGGGGGTGACGCCGCCGCGGGCTGCGGGCGCTTCCGGTACAGACCTGTTCGCGCCGGGCCGCGAGTAACCTGCGAAGGGAACGCCAGCGGCGCGGCGTTCAGGTCAGCGCGCCGCGCGCGTCCACCGCGATCACGCATTCCACCGTGCCCGCGTGCAGGCCACCGCGCACGCCCAGCATCGCATCGTGCAGGTTGACCGTGGGGTCGCAGTGGCCGGGGATCAGCCACACGATGCCGCCGATGCCGGGCAACGCAGCGCCAGCGGCCCCGGGGCGCACGCGCAGCACGCCGTGTTCGTCGCCGCCGCTGGAACAGTCCAGGCCCTGTGGCCAGTGCACCTCGGGCATGCCCGAGTCGATGGCGTGGCTCTTGTGGCCGGCGTCGCACACCGCATGCTGGGCGTAGCAGCCCGTGACCTGTGTCTTGACGAACAGCGCAGGCTCGAACGGCGGCGCGCCGGGGTCGTTGTCGTTACGGCGGTAGTCGGCATCCATGAACAGGAACGAGCCCACCTGCAACTCGTGCCAGACGCCGCTGGCGGCCTCGTGCACCAGGGTGCCGGTGCCCGCGCCCGTTACGCATGGCGCGTGCAGGCCCACCGCTGCCAGCGCCTGATGCGCCACCTGCACCTGCGCGGCGGCAGCGGCAATCGCCTCGCGTCGCTCGTGCACCGTGCGCAGATGCTGTGCGCGGCCCTGGTAGGCCTGCAGGCCGGCCAGCCGCAGGCGGCGGTGCTGTGCCACGGCATGCGCCAATTCGCCCGCCTGCGCGGCGGCGATGCCGCAGCGGCCATGGCCTACATCGATCTCGACATACACGTCGATCACCGCATCGGCATCGGTGGCATCGGTGCCACCGGTGCCAAGGTGGGCTTGCATCGCCTCGGCCAGCGCCTGCACGCCGTGCAGGCTGTCCACCGCGATGCCCAGTTGCCCGCCCTGCGCCTTGAGGCGGTGCGCCAGCGCTGCCACACGCGCGAGCTTGTGGGGCGCAATCACCTCGTTGCTGATGTAGATGTCGCGCACGCCGCCGGCCGCAAACAGGGCTTCGGCCTCGGCGGTTTTTTGTACACACACGCCCACCGCGCCGGCCTGTATCTGCCACTGCGCGATCTGCGCGCTTTTATGCATCTTGGCGTGCGGCCGCCAGCGCAGCCCGTGGGCGCGCGCGAAGTCGGCCATGCGCTGCAGGTTGCGCTGCATCGCGTCCAAATCAACCACCAGCGCGGGTGTGTCGATCGCGTCCACGCCCTGGCCGATCAGCGCCTGCATCGCATCAAGCGGTCTGTTCATCGAGGCTGCCTTGCTCCAGATGGCGCGTGTCGCCCCAGCCCACCAGCGTCAGGCTGTCGGGCGTCCACAGCAGCCGGTTGATGGCGGCGTTGCCCAGGTGCCAGGTGCGCGGCGCCTGCATGCCCTGGCCGCTGGCTAGGCGGTAGGCCATGTCGAGGATGCCGCCATGGGCCACCAGCACGATCTGCTGGCCCAGGTGCTGCGCGGCGATGGCGTCCAGCGTGGTGCGGATGCGGTCGCGCACCTGCAGCAGCGACTCACCGCCGCGCGGCGCCCAATCGGGCACGCGGGTGCGCCAGGCTTGCGTATCGTCGGGCCACTGCGACTCGATCTCGGCAAAGCTCAGGCCCTCGAAGTGGCCGAAGGCCCGCTCGCGCAGGCCTGCATGCGTGTGTACCGCCAAAGCGCCTGGGGCGTGCGCCTGTGCGATGGCGCGTGCGGTGTCGGCGGCGCGCTGCAGATCGCTGGCGTACACGGCCGCCTTGGGCTCATCGGCCAGGGCCTGCGCCACCCGCTGCGCCTGCCAGCGGCCGGTGTCGTTGAGGGCAATGTCGGTGTGGCCCTGGATGCGGGTGTCGGCGTTCCAGGCGGTCTCGCCATGGCGCACGAGGATCAGACGTGTGGCGTGCATGCGTGAACGGGGCGGCGCGCTGCCTCAGCGCAGCGGTGTGTCGATGCGAACCTGCCGCACGCCCTCGGGTGGCGCCGGAAAGCCCTGCAGCGCGGCCTCGACCAGGGTGGACAGGATGCGCGGGCTCGGGCCCCAGGGGCCATCGCTCACCGCGCGGGTTTCGTAGGCCACCTGGCCGCTGCCGATCTCGCGCAGCGTCAGCGTCACCTCGTGGCGCGTCCAGCTGGGTTCGGGCAGGCGCATGGACCACGGATGCCAGGGGTCGCCCGGCCAGCGCAGCGTGCCGCGCAGCGGGCCCACGCCAAAGTAGGGCGTGGCGTAGGGCGACACCATGGGCTGCGTGCGCGCCTCGATGCGCAGGCTGTAGCGCGGTGCCGCATCGTTGCGCACCAGCCCCACGCGCTGCAGCGGTGGCAAGGCCAGCGTTTCCAGTTCGGCCTGTTGCGCGGCCGAGCGCGACAGCGGCTGCTCGAAGCGAAACGGCACCGGTGGCGCCAGGGTGCGCATCTGGCTGAAGCTGCGCACCTCGCTGTCGATCATCACCGTGCTGGCGCAACCGGACAGCAGCGCCAGCAGCGGCGCCGCGATCGCCCGCAGCACAAGCGCGCGCAGCCTCATCCGAGCGTCACCACCTGCACGCCGGGCAGCCCCGCCTGCGGAAACTCGGGTGCGTCGAAGGCCTGGTCGCCATCGGCATCGGGCACGCCGGTGACCTTCAGGCCCTTGAAGTCGTAGTGCGCGGCGTCCATCAGGTGCGAAGGCACCACGCTGGCCAGCGAGCTGAACAGGTTCTCGATCCGGCCAGGGTGCTTTTTTTCCCACTCGCGCAGCATCGCGGCAACCTGCTTGCGCTGCAGGTTCTCCTGGCTGCCGCACAGGGTGCACGGAATGATCGGAAACGCGCGGTATTCGGCCCAGCGGATCAGATCTTTCTCAGCCACATAGGCCAGCGGACGGATCACGATGTGGCGGCCGTCGTCGCTCACCAGCTTGGGCGGCATGCCCTTGAGCTTGCCGCCAAAGAACATGTTGAGGAAGAAGGTCTGCAGGATGTCGTCGCGGTGGTGGCCCAGCGCGATCTTGGTGGCGCCCAGTTCATCGGCCACCCGGTACAGGATGCCGCGGCGCAGCCGGCTGCACAGGCTGCACATCGTCTTGCCTTCGGGGATCATGTCCTTGACGATGGAATACGTGTCCTGCTCTTCGATGTGAAATGGCACGCCGACGGACTGCAGGTACTGCGGCAGCACATGCTCGGGAAAGCCGGGCTGCTTCTGGTCAAGGTTCACCGCGATCAGGTCGAAGTGCACCGGCGCGCGCGCCTTGAGCTTGAGCAGGATGTCGAGCATGCCGTAGCTGTCCTTGCCGCCGGACAGGCACACCATCACCTTGTCGCCTTGCTCGATCATGTTGAAGTCGACGATGGCGCGGCCCATCTCGCGGCACAGGCGCTTCTCGAGCTTGTGCGTTTCGCGCTCGATCTTCAGGCGCGACGATGCCGGCACAGCGGCGCCTGCGCTGGCCGGCGCTGCCTCGGGTTCGGTCCAGACGGTGCTCATGCCCACGATTTTCTCACCCGGGGCGCCGCCCGGCTGCAGCGGGGGCTCAATCGCGCGAATTCAATGCCAAGAATTCAATCCTCAAAGCCGCGGAACACCGCCGCCTCATCCACCGACTTGCGGGTGGACACCACCGCATTGGCAGCAAAGCTCTCGTCGGGCCAGCCCATGGCCACGCAGGTCTGGATCACCTGGTCGTCGGGGATGCCGGCTTCGGCCCGCACCACAGGGCTTTGCATGATGCCCTGGCTGTTGATCACGCAGCCCAGCCCGCGCGACCACGCGGCATTGACCAGCGCATTGACCACGCCGCCGCAGTCAAACGGCGCCACGTCGCTGCCGTAGATGGAGCGGTCGGAGGTGATGACGATGGACACCGGCGCGTCAAACTGCCGAAAGCCGCGCAGCACCCAGTCGTGCCGGGCGGCCTTGTCGTCGCGCGCGATGCCCATGGCCGCGAACAGCTGCTTGGCGATGCCCACTTGCCGTTCGCGGTGCGGCCCCGCGTACTCGGGCCCGGTGCGGAACTCGCGCGAATCGGGCACACCGGCCAGGGTACGTTCCACATTGCCCTGGCGGATGCGGTCGAGCACCGCGCCGCTGACCACATAAAAGTTCCAGGGCTGGGTGTTGTACGAGGTGGGCGCGCGCATGGCGAGCTCGAGCACCTCGCGGATCAGTGCCTTGGGCACCGGCTTCTTCAGGTAGCCGCGGATGCTGCGGCGGCCGCGGATCACGTCGTCGAATTGCATGCTGTTCCCTGTGCGCTCACCACTGCCCGGTCTCCACCCGGATCGCCACTTCGCAGTCGTCAAAGATCTCGAGCTTGGCGATCTTCACCCGCACGCCGATCACGCCGGGCAACTGCATCAGCCGGTGCGCCAGCTTGCCAATCAGGCTCTCCAGCAGGTTCACATGCTCGGCGGTGCACTCGTCGATGATGATCTGCCGCACCTTGCGGTAGTCCAGCACATGGGTGATTTCGTCGTCGCGCGGACGCAGGTCTTGCGTGCCCAGGTTCAGCTCCGCATCCACCTGGATCGGTTGCGGCGCGGCCTTCTCGTGGTCGAGGATGCCCAGGTTGGCATCAAAGCGCAGCCCGGTGAGGGTGAGGATCTGGTTACCCTTGGTCAGCATCGCAGGACCCTTCAGCGACCCGTGCCGGAACCCGGCATCAGCGAAAAGTCGCGCTCGAACCGCATCAGGTGCTGGCCACCGTCCACCAGCAGCGTGGTGCCGGTGATGGAGCCGTTGTCCAGCGCAAAGCGCACCGTGGCGGCCACATCGGCCGGCGTGGACGAGCGGCCCAGCGGCGACAGCTTGTGCAGCGCTTCAAACTGATCGTCGCTGAGCATGTGGCTGGTGAGCGTGAGGCCGGGCGCCACGCCCACCACCCGCACGCGCGGCGCCAGCGCCTGGGCCAGCAGGGTGTTGGCGCATTCCAGCGCGGCCTTGGACAGCGTGTAGCTCAGGAAATCGGGGTTGGGGTTCCACAGCTTCTGGTCGAGCAGGTTGACCACCGCGCCCTGCGCCTCGCGCGCCGCCACATGGGCATACAGCGCCTGCGCCAGCAGGATGGGCGCCGCAGTGTTGCTGCGCCAGTGCGCCTCCATCTGCGCAAAACCAAAGCTGGCCACATCGTCGTGCTCAAAGCGCGACGCACTGTTGACCACGGCATCCAGCGTGCCGAAGGCCTGCACTACCTGCGGCAGCAGCGCGCGCACCTGTTGCTCGTCGGCCAGGTCGGCACCGAAGGCCTGGGCGCCTGCGGTCAAGGCGGCGCAGTCGGCGGCGGTGCGTTGCGCATCGCCTTGCGAACCGCGGTAGTGCACGGCCACGCGCCAGCCTGCGGCGGCCAGGGCCAGCGCGATCTCGCGGCCCAGGCGGCGGCCGGCGCCGGTCACCAGCACGGAGCGTGAACAAGGGGTCATGGGCGCAGACAGATGGAGTGTGAACAGGGGCGTGGGCAAGGCGCGCGACAATCCGGCCGTGAGTTTCGAGCATACCCCCGAAGCCGTGCAGCGCCTGACGCAGCAGACTGTCACCGAGGCGATGACCCAAGCCATCGACAAGGCCGGCGGCTGGCTGCCGTTTGACCGCTTCATGGCGCTGGCGCTGTATGCACCGGGCCTGGGCTACTACGCCAATGCCTCGCGCAAGTTTGGCCTGATGCCGCAGTCGGGCAGCGATTTCGTCACTGCGCCCGAGCTGTCGCCGCTGTTTGGCCGAGCGCTTTCGGTGCAGGTGGCCGATGCGATGGAGCACTGCGCTGTGGACGAGCTGTGGGAGTTCGGCGCCGGCTCGGGGTCGTTGGCGCTGCAGTTGCTGCAGACCCTGGGCGAGCGTGTGCGGCGCTACACCATCGTGGATCTGTCGGGCAGCTTGCGCGCGCGCCAGCAGCACACCCTGGCCGCCTTTGGTGATCGGGTGCAGTGGATCGATGCGCTGCCCGATACCCTGCGCGGTGTGGTGGTGGGCAACGAGGTGCTGGACGCCATGCCGGTGCAACTGCTGCACCGCGTCGGTGGGCAGTGGCATGAGCGCGGTGTGGTGTGGGACGGCGAGCGCCTGGCATGGAGCGACCTCCCCACCGCGCTGCGTCCGCCGGTGGACATTGCCGGCACGCACGACTACCTGACCGAAATCCACCCACAGGCGCAGGCCTTCATCCGCACCCTGGCCGACCGGCTGCAGCAAGGGGCGGCGTTCTTCATCGACTATGGCTTTCCCGAGGCGGAGTACTGGCACCCGCAGCGCCACATGGGCACGCTGATCTGCCACCGCGCGCACCGCAGTGACAGCGACCCGCTGAGCGACGTGGGCGAGAAGGACATCACCGCGCATGTGGACTTCACCGGCATCGCGCTGGCCGCGCAAGAGCCCGGCCTGCCCACGCTGGGCTACACCTCGCAGGGACGCTTCTTGCTGAACTGCGGCATGGCCACGCTGATGGAGCAGGCCGCGTTGCCCGAGCGGGCGAACGCGCTCAAGCTCATCAACGAACACGAGATGGGCGAGCTGTTCAAGGTGATCGCGCTGTCGCGCACCGAGGGCTGGACGCCGGTGGGCTTTGCCACGGGCGACCGCACCCACGCCCTCTGACAACCCAGCCGCTGACACCCACGCTGCAGTAACCCAAGCCACACCCCAAACCCCATCCCATGCTGCGCTGGCTGCTCGTCATCTTCCTGGCGCTGATCTTCATCAGCTGGTTCACGCCACTGCTGCGCAAGCTGGGGGTGGGCCGGCTGCCGGGCGACTTTCGATTTCGGCTGTTTGGCCGCGAGTGGTTCATCCCGCTGGCGTCCACCGTGGTGCTGAGCGTGGCGGCCGCGCTGATTGCCAAGTTTGTCTGACGACGCCTGGCGCAGACCGCGGCGCCGCTACTCGTGGATCAGCCAGTCGCTTGCGCACTTGCGGCAGCGCACCTGCACGCTGCGTTCCTGCCGGTCTTCGCCGGTCACCTCGAAGCGGCCGTACTCTTCGCAGCGCGGGCAGTTGGCCTGGTTGGCCACCTCTTCGGCATGCATCAGCAGGTAGAGGTAGCGGCGCAGTGACCACACGCCAATCAGCGCCGACACCGCCACAAAGGCCATGTCGAGCAGCTTTTCGGCGGTGGTGCTACCGCTCATGGCCTCAAAGCTGGCCAGCATCGCGATGCAGGCCAGCAGGCACAACACCATGTGCGCATGGCCCGACAGCAGTTCGCGCTCGTACCACTTGCGAAAGCCGTGACGGCGCACGCCCTCGGCCAGTGGATGGTTCAACAGGTTGCGTGCCTTGGCCATGCCCGCATCTTCGCAAAAGCCGCGCCGGGTGGCGAATGGTTTTACAACTGGCCTGCACCTAGGCCTATGCCTGCGCCTGCGCGCCGTCGCCGATCAGCCGGCAAGTGCCTGCGCCACCGCTTCGGTGCGTGCCGCGTGGATGCGCTCGCCCACCTGCGGGCCGCGCAGCCCCTGCTCGGCGGCCGCCTGCGCAATCGGTGCGGTGGGCAGGGCCAGTGCCGCCTGCTGTGCGCGCAGCAGGCGCCAGGCAGGTTCGTAAGGCCGGCTGGCGAGATCGCCGCCGCGCCCGCGCGAATCGCATTCGCAGGCCAGCAGCACCTGGGCAAAGCGTTCGGGCTGGCGCAGTGCATCGCAGCGCTCGAGCAGCCGCATCACCGCAGCCGCGCCTAGTTCGCCACTGCGATGGATGTGACCGTGTTCGCGCGCCACCACCTCGGCCAGTTCGCGGCAGTCGGTGGGCACGCGCCAGCGTTCGCACACCCGCTTGAGCAGGGTCACGCTGCGCTGCTCGTGGCCGATGTGGCGCGGCCACTGGTCGCGCGGGGTGGTGGCCTTGCCCAGGTCGTGCAGCAGGCAGGCCAGGCGCACCGCCAGCGGCGCATGCAACTTCGCCGCCATGTCCATCACCATCATCATGTGCACGCCGGTGTCGACTTCGGGGTGGTGATCGGCGCTTTGCGGCACGCCCCACAGCGCGTCGAGTTCGGGCAGCAGTACCCGCAGCGCGCCGCAGTCGCGCAGCACCCCGAACATGCGCGAGGGCGTGGCTTCCATCAGGCCACGCGACAGTTCCTGCCACACCCGCTCGGGCACCAGGTGGTCGGCCTCACCGTCGGCCACCATGTCGCGCATCAGGGTCAGGGTGTCGGGTGCCACGCGGAAGTCGGCAAAGCGCGCCGCAAAGCGCGCCACGCGCAGGATGCGCACCGGGTCTTCGCGAAACGCGTCGGTCACATGCCGCAGCACGCGGGCCTGCAGATCACGCTGGCCGCCGTAGGGGTCGATCAAGCCATCGAGGCCTGTGGCGTCGGCGGGCTGCGCGATGGCGTTGAGGGTGAGGTCACGCCGCGCCAGGTCTTGCTCGAGCGTGACGTCGGGCGAGGCCTGCACCACAAAGCCGCGGTAGCCGCGGCCGCTTTTGCGCTCGGTGCGGGCCAGCGCGTATTCCTCGCGCGTGTGGGGGTGCAGAAAGACGGGAAAGTCGCGCCCCACCGGCTGATACCCCTGCTGGGCCATCTGCTCGGGCGTGGCGCCCACCACCACCCAGTCCACGTCGCGCACCGGCAGGCCCAGCAGCGCATCGCGCACCGCACCGCCGACGCGAAACACCTGCATCGTGTGCCGCCTCAGCGGCGCAGCCGGTACGGTTCCTCGAAGTCGAGGAAGTCCTGCTCGGCCAGCGCATCGGTGATCCACGCCTGCACGCCCGGCAGGTCGCGCACGCGGTCCACATAGGCGCGGATGGCGTCGGGCAGCGGCAGCGCGTAGGTGATGAAGCGCATGCACACCGGCGCGTAGTAGGCGTCGGCGATGCTGAAGTCGCCAAACAGCATCGGCCCGCCGTGCTCGCGCAACAGGCCGCGCCACATGTGCACGATGCGCTCCACATCCGATCGCACCGCAGGCTTGTCACGCCAGATGAGCGCACCGATGTCAGGCAACGAGGCCTCGATGTTCATCGGGCAGGCGCTGCGCAGGGCGCCAAAGCCGCTGTGCATCTCGGCGCAAGTGCTGCGGGCGCGCGCACGCTGACGCGCATCGCGCGGCCACAGCCCCAGCGCGGGAAACTTGTCGGCCAGGTACTCGGCAATCGCCAGCGTGTCCCACACCGCCAGGCCGTCGTCCACCAGCAGCGGCACCTTGCCGGTGGGTGTGAGTGTGGCCAGCGAACGCTTGAACTCCGACTGCGCCTCAAAGCTGTCAAAGCGCACCATCACCTCGTCAAACGCGATGCCGGCCTGGCGCAGCAGCACCCAGGGCCGCATGGACCACGACGAATAGTTCTTGTTGCCGATGTAGAGCTGCATGGGGGTCTCCGTTACAGGAAGGTGAAGCGATGCGGCCTCAAAAGCGCCGCGCGCCCTGGCGCATGCGGTCGAGCGCGCTGCGCGGGCCGCGCAGCCCCAGGTAGGTGGGCGCCACCGCGCTCAGTGCCGCAGGCGTGATGCCCAATGTCTGCAGTCCTGGCAGCGATCCGCTGGCCACGTTGTCCACCGACAGCGAGGCCACGTTGTCGCAGCTCATCAGCGGCTCGCCGGGCAGCAGCTCCATCAGCGCAGCCTGCAGCCGGCCCACGGCCAGCGGCAGCGGGATGACGGCCCGCGCATGCCCCGCGCAGCGCCCGGCCAGCTGCACCAGCTGCGCCAGGGTGAACACCTCGGGCCCGCAGGCCTCGATCGTCAGGCCGATGCTGCGGCGGTCGAGCAGCGCATTCACCACCGCCTGCGCCACGTCTTCCACCCACACCGGCTGAAAGCGCGTGCCGGCGCCGGCCAGCGGCATGACGGGTGCGATGGCCTGCAGCCGCGCAAAGGTGTTGAGGAACTTGTCGTCCGCGCCAAAGATCACGCTGGGGCGCAGCAGCGTCAGGTCGAGCCCCGATTCGCGCAAGGCCGCTTCGCCGCGCGCCTTGCTGCGCTGGTACATCGACGGGCCCTGCGCATCGGCGCCCAGCGCGCTGACATACACCAGCCGTCGCACACCTGCGGCCTGCATGGCGGCGGCCACCGTGCGCGGCAGCACGGCATGCGCGCGCTCAAAGGCGGCCTCGTTGCCGTGCAGGATGGCAATCAGGTTCACCACCGCGTCGTGGCCCGGCAGCAGCCGCGCCAGTTGCGCCGGGTCGTGCACATCGGCCACCGCCACATCCAGCAGCGGCAGCAGCTGCACCTCGCGCGCGCGGTCGATGCGCCGTGTGGGCACGGTCACGCGGATGCCCTGCGCCACCAGCTTTTCGCAGACATGGCGGCCGACGAAACCGGTGCCGCCCAGCACCAGCACGCGTTGGGGGGTACCCGTCATGGCAGGTCCTTGTTGGGTTCGGGTTGCGAGGTGTCGCGCGGGCCCACGGTGCCCAGCCGCGCTTTCAGCGACTGCGGCTGCCCGCTCAGGATGGCGGCGTACACCGTGGCGTTGGACAGCACCTTCTTGACGTAGTCGCGGGTTTCGTTGAAGGGCACGTTCTCGGCCCAGATGGCGCCTTCGAGCACCGGCCCGCTGCCGCCCGGGGCGCGCCAGTTGCGCGGCCGGCTGGGGCCGGCGTTGTAGGCGGCAGCCGCCAGCGGCATCGAGCCGGCAAAGTCGTCCAGCACCAGCTTGAGGTAGCCGGTGCCGATGGCGATGTTGGTGTCGCGGTCGTTGATCTGCTCGGGCGTGAAGCCGTTCAGGCCGATCTTGCGCGCCGTCCAGCGCGCGGTGGCCGGCATCACCTGCATCAGGCCCGAGGCGCCCACATGCGATCGCGCATTCATGATGAAGCGGCTTTCCTGGCGGATCAGGCCGTACACGTACGACGGATCGAGCCCGATCTCGCGGCTGCGCGCCACCACCTGCTCGCGAAACGGCATCGGAAAGCGCTGCGCCACGTCGATCTCGTTGCGGCTGCGCTCGCTGGTGTTGATGCAGCGGTCCCACACCTCGCGCTCGCAGGCCACCTGGGCGGCGGCCAGCAGTTCGCGGTCGGGCATGCCGCCGGGGGTGGCCAGGTTGGTGGTGTAGTTCCATTCGCGCACGCCGTCGGGGCGCAGGCCGATGGCGATGGCATGCAGCGCGCGCTGCAGCCCGGGGTGACGGCGGGCGGCGTCCAGCTCGGCGTCGGTCAGCGGTGCCGGGCGTGCGGGTGCAGTGATGCGCTGGCCGGTGTCCTCCAGCGCCAGCTGCTCGTAAAAGCCGCGCGTCGACGCGATCGACTGCAGGGCGGCCAGCGCTTCGGCGCGGTGCGCCTCTCCCTGGCCCGGCGCCATCAGCGAACGGGCACGCCAGTACACCCAGGTCGGGTCCTGTCGCGCGGCGGGGCTCATCGCACGGATCGCGTCAAACACGGTGGACCAGCGCGGCGTGTTGCCCGCGCGCAAGGCGGCCCGCGCCATCCAGCCCAGCATGTCGTCATTCAGGTCGGCCAGGCGGCCTACCTGCGCAAAGTGCTCCAGCGCACGCGCATCCAGCCGCTGCGCGGCCAGCTTGCCGATCACGCCCCACACCCAGTGGCGCTCTTCGGCTGAAAGCTGCGGCCCCCACTTGCCGTCGAGCTGGCGGATGGCGCCGTCCAGGTCGGTGGCGGCCAGCCGGATCAGGGCCAGCGTGATGAGTTCGCGGCGCACCTGGGTGAAGGCGGTCACCCGGTTGGTGAGGAACTTGGTGGGCGAGGCTTGCAGCTCGGCCACGGCGGCCGCGGCTTTGGGCGCCACCGTCTCCACCGCTTCGGCCGCTGCGCGCGGACGGTTGGCTTCGATCGCCATGCGCGCCTTGCGCCAGGCGTCGAGCGCCGGCATCTGGCGGTCGGCGATCAGGTGCTTGGCCGCCAGCGTGCAACCGTCGTCGGCATCGCGCAGCGCAAACCAGTTGGCGCGCACCACGTCGGCGGCCGGCGTGGCACGCGGCGGCGTGTTCACCAGGCCCCAGTGCTGCACCAGCGCGGCGTAGCAGCGCACCTCGCGGTCGTCGTTCATGCGAAACAGCGCATGCTCGCGCACGAAGGCCTGCCATTCGCGGCGCTGGCCCAGCACCAGCAGCCAGTCGTTGCGCAGCCGGTCTTCGTGGTAGGTGCCGGCCCAGCGGGTCAGGAAGTCCTGCACCTGCTGCGGCGTGGCCTCGTCCAGCCGCGCGCGCAGTTCCCAGTAGGCGGCCCAGGGCTCCAGCAGGTGGCCGCGGGTTTGCGGCAGCAACTGCGCCAGGCGGCGCTTGTCGCCGCGGCGAAAGGCCTGGTGCATGTCCAGCAGCACCGCGTTGGTCTGCTCGTCGGTGCGGGCCTCGGCAAGGGTGGATGCGGCGTTGGCCGTGGGGCCCGCGGCAGATCCCTGCGCCATCGCGGCAGGGCTTGCACCGACCCAGCCGCTTGCGGCGACCGCGATCAGTGTCAGAATCGATCGAAACTGCATCCGGGAATTATGGACAAGTCAGAGGAAAAGCGGATCCTGCGCAAGGCCCTGATCGAAGACCGGCTTCGCATGCCCGACCGGCTGGAGCGCGCCGAGCTGCTGCAGCGGGTGATGCGCATCTGGCTGGTGGGCCGCCCCGATGTGTCCATCGGCGCGTACTGGCCGATCAAGGGCGAGTTCGATCCGCTGCCCGCGCTGCACCGCTGGAAGGAAGACGGCGAACTGCTGGACCAGCCGCAGTTGCGCCGCATCGGCCTGCCGGTGGTCGACAAGCTCAAGAAGACGCTGCAGTTCCATGCCTGGTACCCCGGCTGCCCGATGCAGGAAGACGCCTACGGCATTCCCAAGCCCAAGGACACCGAGGTGATCGTGCCCACGCTGCTGTTCGTGCCCTGCGTCGGCTACGGGCCGGGCGGATATCGGCTCGGATATGGTGGCGGCTTCTACGACCGCACGCTCGCGACCCTGCAGCCGCGACCCTTCACCGTGGGCCTGGGCTTCACCGCCGGCTTCCTGCCGGACTTCGAGGCCCAGCCGCACGACATCCCCCTGGACGCCATCCTGAACGAGAACGGCGCCGTCTGGCCGACCTGATCGGCTGCCGCTTCCTGTGCTCCTTGTCAGCCACCGTCACCGGTCGGACGGTCCTCACGCGCGACCTCAGCCGTCACCCAGCACGCGGCTGATCGCCGCCGGCA
>JBJTCL010000074.1:0-13927 GCA_046091865.1 Burkholderiaceae bacterium
CCCGGGCGTTACGTCAAGGCCAAGGCCTGAAGCGGCCGGTCCATCCCGCGGGCGCCGGCTCGATGACCTTGTGCCTGCGGCTGCCGTAGGTCTGTGGCGCGGCGACCTGGCGACCGGCCAGGGGCTTGAGCCATGCGCTCCAGTCCGTCCACCAGCTGCCGGGATGCTCGGTGGAGCCCTCGAACCACTTGTCCCAGGTTCCGGGCAGCTTGTCATGGGTCCAGTACGAGCGCTTGTTCTTGGAGGGCGGGTTGATCACGCCGGCGATGTGGCCGGAGGCGCCCATCACGAAGCGCTTCTTGCCCGGGAGGATCTGCGTGGTGGCATACGCGCCCTCGATCGGCACGATATGGTCCTCGCGGGAGCCGTAGATGTAGGCCGGTATGTCGATGCTGCGCAGATCCACCTTCTGGCCGCAGACGGTGAGCTTGCCCGGCCGGACGAGGTTGTTTTCGAGGTAGGTGTTGCGCAGGTACCAGGCGTAGAACGGGCCGGGCAGGTTGGTCGAGTCGCTGTTCCAGTAGAGCAGGTCAAACGGCGGCGGGGTCTCGCCTTTGAGGTAGTTGCCTACCACGTAGTTCCACACCAGATCGTTCGGGCGCAAAAAGCTGAAGGTGGACGCCAGGTCCTGCCCCTTGAGCAGGCCGCCGTTGGCGAACTGCATCTCGCGGAACTTGACGAAGTTCTCGTCGATGAACACATCGAGCACACCGGTGTCGGTGAAGTCGATCAGCGTGGTCAGTAAGGTGGCGCTGGCCACCGGCTTCTTGCCGCGCGCCGCCAGCACCGCCCGCGCATTGCTGAGGATGGTGCCGCCCACACAGAAGCCCAGGGCGTTGATCGTCTTGGCGCCGGTGATCTGCTGCACCGTCTCGATGGCGGTGATGGCCGCGCCGTCGATGTAGTCGTCCCAGCGCTTGTGCTCGAGCGAGGCATCGGGGTTGCGCCAGCTGACCACGAAGGTGCGATGGCCCTGCGACACCGCATAGCGGATGAATGAGTTCTCGGGCTGCAGGTCGAGGATGTAGAACTTGTTGATGCACGGCGGGATCAGCAGGAACGGCCGCTCGTACACCTTGGCGGTCAGCGGCTTGTATTCGATCAGCTGGAACAGCTCGTTCTCGAACACCACCGCGCCTTCGGTGGTGGCCACGTTCTTGCCCACCTCGAACACGCTCTCGTCGGTCATCGACACATGGCCCTGGCGGATGTCCTTGAGCAGGTTGGTCACGCCCTGCGCAATGCTTTCGCCCTGGGTTTCGATGGCCTTCTTCTGCGCCTCGGCATTGAAGGCGAGGAAGTTGCTGGGCGCCGATGCGGCCACCCACTGCTCCACCGCAAAGCGCACCCGGGCACGCGTTTTGGCATCGGCATGCAGCGCGTCGGCCAAGCCCATCAGGGTGCGCGCGTTCAGCAGATACACCGCCGCCGAGAAGGCCGCCACCGGGTTGGTGCCCCAGGCGTCGTGTGCAAAGCGGCGGTCCTTGGCCTTGGGCGAGCCCTGAAGCCCCTGATTCCACAGTTCGGCGGCGTCCTTGAGATACTGCTGCTGAAGCTCCTGCAGCTTGGCCGGATCAAAGTGCAGCGGCTCGGCCGGCTTGCCGGGCAGCGCCGACAGGTTGGGCATGCCACCAGGCGCAGCGCCGAAACCGGCGAGGTTCGGCATGCCGCTCATGACCATGGTCTTGGTCAGGTCGAGTTGCTGGAAGGATTGCAGTGCCTTGGACCAGTTCTCCTGCAGCGCTTGCTGGAACTGCTGGGTGGACTGCGCCCAGTCGAACGGGGTGCTCATGCTTGCTCCTCAGTGTCGTTATTAGTAGAAACCCGAAGTATCCCTGAATTTATGCTGCATTGCAACATGAACACCCGTCCGGAGGCCCTGTGTACCTGGTGGTGATCGCCTGGATGTACGTCGCCCTGATGATGGCGGTGGCCGAAGCCAACCACAGCAGCGGCACGCTGTTGGGCGCCATCGTCACCTTTGTACTCTACGGATTGCTGCCTGTCGCCTTGGTGGTTTACCTGATGGGCACCCCGGCGCGGCGCAAGGCGATCAAGGAGCGCGAGGCGCAGGACGCGCAGGGTGCCACGCCGGAGGCGTCATCCACCGCTCAGCAGGCGTCATCCACCACCCTGCAGCCAGACGCAGGCGGCCAGGCGGCCGCTGACCCGGTCGCGCCGGTGCGAAAAGAACCGTGAGGCATTGGCGTGGGTGCACCACGCCGCGCTGCCGTCGTTGCCGTGCACCGCGTGCACGCCCAGTGCCTGCAGGCGATCGCGCGCCAGGCCTTGCAGGTCGGCGAACCACTTGCCACTGGCCGTCGGGTGCGGCGTGAAGCGCTGCGCCACGCTCGCCGGCTGAACCGCGGCAAACGCCGCACGCACCTCATCGCCCACCTCGAACGCCCGGGGCCCGATGCAGGGGCCCAGCCAGGCGGTCACGCCCACCCGCGCTGCAAGCCCCTCACCCGGCGTCGCCAGCCGCATCAATGCACCGTGGGCAGACTCGATCACGCCGTGGGCCAGGCCGCGCCAGCCCGCATGCGCGGCGGCCACCGCGCTGCCGTCTTCGGTTGCGAGCAACACCGGCAGACAGTCGGCCACCATGATGGTGCACGCCACATCCGGCTCGGCGGTGGCGCAGGCATCGGCCTCGGTGCCATCGGGCGTCTGCGCATCAAGCTGCACCGCCTGCACGCCATGCACCTGCTGCAAATACACCGGCCGCACCCCGATGCGCCGGGACAGCGCCCTGCGGTTGGCCTGCACGCAGGCCGCGTCGTCGCCGACGTGGTCGCCCAGGTTCAGGCTGTCGTACGGTGCGCGCGACACGCCACCCTCACGCTTGGTGCAGGCCGCGCGCACGCGGGTGTGCGCCAGCACAGGCCAGTCGATGGTCAGCACGGCGGCAGCCGCATCACGCCTCGAAGTCCGGGCACGACTTGGGGCTGGCCTTCTGGAAGGCGGGCAGCTTCATGCAGGCATCAAAGGCCGCCATGGTGCGCGGCAGGCCCGACAGGTCGGTGTTGAAGCGCTGCGCATTGAAGATCTGCGGCACCAGGCAGCAGTCGGCCAGCGTGGGCGTGTCCCCCACGCAGTAGGTGGCCGCGGGCAGTTGCGCCAGTTCGCGCTCGAACGCCTCCAGCCCCGAGCGCACCCAGTGGCGGTACCAGGTGTTCTTGGCGTCTTCGTCCACCTTGAGCTCGCGCGTCAGGTACTTGAGCACCCGCAGGTTGTTCAGCGGATGGATCTCGCAGGTAATCAGCTGCGACAGCGCGCGCACCGTGGCACGCGTCATCGGGTTGCGCGGCAGCAGCGCGGGCGCCGGGTGCATGTCTTCGAGGTATTCGATGATCGCCATCGACTGCGACAGCTTGCGGCCATCGTCCAGCACCAGCAGCGGCACCAGGCCCGACGGCGCCTGGCCGGCGAACTCGGGCAGCTGGTGCTCGCCACGCGCCAGGTGCACCGAGATGTATTCGTAGGCCAGGCCCTTGAGCTCAAGCGCGATGCGCACGCGGAACGAGGCCGAGGAGCGGAAGTAGTTGTAGAGCTTCATGCCTGCAAGGATAAACTGGCCCGCTGCAAGCGCACAGGCACAGGCGCGAGGAGACCGCCATGAAGGCACAGGACAACGAACGCATCACCCGCATCGGCCCGGGCACGCCCTGCGGCGCGCTGATGCGCCACTACTGGCAGCCGGTGGCGCTGGTCGATGAATTCGACCCGCGGCTGGACGCGCGCATGGCGCAGCGCCCCCTGAAGGCGGTGCGCGTGCTGGGCCAGGACTTCATCCTGTTTCGCGACGAGCACAAGCGCTGGGGCCTGCTCGACCGCGACTGTCCGCACCGCGGCGCCGACCTGGCGTTTGCGCGGCACGAAGGCGACGGCGTGCGTTGTCCCTTCCACGGCTGGAAGTTCGACGCCACCGGCAACTGTCTGGACACCCCCGGCGAGCCGCTGGGCAGCCAGCTATGCAAGCGCGTGCGCCAGGGCGCCTACGAGGTGATCGAGCGCAGCGGCGTGTTGTTTGCGTGGCTGGGCGAGCCCGGCAAGGCGCCGCCCTTCCCCGCCTTCGACTGCTTTGCTGCGCCCTCCACCCACACCTTTGCCTACAAAGGCATGTGGCAATGCAACTGGCTGCAGGCCTTCGAGGTGGGCATCGACCCGGTGCACACCTCCTTCCTGCACCGCTTCCTGAACGACGCACCGCTGGACGCGATCGGCGACAACGCGGCGGGCAAGCAGTTCCGCAGCGCGAGTGCCGGCGACTTCGGCGGCGAGCGCTGGCCGATGACGCGGGTGATGCGCGAGTTCCACCGCCCCGACATCAGCTTCGAGCCGCGGCCCTGGGGCCTGCAGATCACCACGCTGCGTGCCATGACCGACGCGCTGACGCATGTGCGCATCACCCACAGCATCTTTCCCTACACCTTCGTGATTCCGTTGTCGGAGACGCTGACCATCACCCAGATGCATGTGCCGATCGACAACACGCACACCTACTGGTACGCCTTCTTCACCAGCTTCGACAAGCCGGTGGACAAGGAGGCGATGCGCCAGCAGCGCGCGCAGTTCATCCCCGGGCCGCAGTTCATCCCCAAGGCCGGCCGCCACAACGACTGGGGCTTTGATGCCCAAGAGCAGCGCAGAACCACCTTTTTGGGCATGGGCGAGGACGACATCAACGTGCACGACCAGTGGGCGGTGGAAAGCATGGGCCCCATCCAGGACCGCACGCGCGAACATCTGGGCACCACCGACAAGGTGATCATGGCCAACCGCCGCATGCTGCTGGCGGCCATCGACACCGTGGCCCAGGGCGGCGTGCCGCCGGGTGTGGCTGATGCCGCACTGCACGGCCAGATGCACGGCCCCGACACGGTGGACGGCATCGCGCCCGCGGGCACCTGGGGCCACTGGTGGCGCGAGCAGGTGCAGGCCAAGCGCAGCGCCGCGCCGTGGACCGCCCCCGCCGGCGTGCCCGCCACCGCATGAGCTTGAGCGGCACGAGTTCGTTCGCACAACGCTGCGGCGTGCAAGATGCGCGCCGCGAGCAAGCGGTGCAGCAGGTGCTGCGCCGCATGGCCGAAGGCGGCATCCGGCAGGTGCGCCTGGCCTGGTGCGACGTGCACGGCATGACCCGCGGCAAGACACTGATGCCGCGCGCGGTACACGGCGCGCTGATGGACGGTCTGGGCATGGTCAGCACGCTGATGCTCAAGGACAGCGCGGACCGCACCGCCTGGAAGGTGTTTGAGGACGGCGGCACCCAGGGCCTGCACGGCTTTGGCGCGGCCAACAACCTGCTGCTGCTGGCCGATCCCGGCAGCTACGACGAACTGCCCTGGGCACCGGGCACCGCGTGGCTGCAGTGCCAGCCCTGGCTGCAAGATGGCACCCCGGTGGCGCTGGACTCGCGGCGCGTGCTGCAGTCGGCGCTGGCGCGGCTGGCCGGGCATGGCCTCGGGCTGGTGTGCGGGCTCGAGGTCGAGTTCCACATCTACCGCATCCGCGATGCCAGCGCGCAGCTGAACCCCGACGCGGCCGACTGGCCCGGCCCACCGCCCGAGGTGGATCTGATCCACCCCGGCTACCAGTTGCTGGGCGAGGCCTGGGCCGACCTGAGCGACGAGCCGCTTGCCATCGTGCGCGAGACCGCGCAGGGCCTGGGCCTGCCGCTGCTGTCGCTGGAGATCGAGCTGGGCCCGAGCCAGGTCGAGGCGGTGTTTGCCGCACAGGATGCGCTGACCGCTGCCGACCAGATGGTGCGGTTTCGCAATGGCGTTCGCCAGGCGCTGCGGCGCGCCGGCTACCACGCCAGCTTCATGTGCCGCCCGCCGTTTGCGCGCATCATGTCCAGCGGCTGGCATCTGCATCAGTCGCTGGTCGACCTGCACAGCGGCAGCAGCCGCCTGCGGCACGATGCGCCCGCCACGGCCGCTGGCCCCGACGATGCGCGGCATGTCCTGAGCGACACCGGTGCGCACTGGCTGGCCGGACTGCTGGCGCATGCGCGCGGCATGGCGGCGTTCTGCACCACCACTGCCAATGGCTACGGGCGCTTTCAGCCCCACATGCTAGCGCCCTGCGCGGCGGTGTGGGGGCGCGACAACCGCGGCGCGATGCTGCGGGTGGTGGGCGAGTGCGGCGATGCGGCCACCCGTATTGAAAACCGCATCGGCGAGCCCGCCGCCAACCCCTACCTGTACATGGCCGCGCAGATCCACGCCGGGCTGGACGGCATCGAGCGCGCCCTGGTGCCGCCCGCGGCCACGCGCTCGCCCTACCAGGCCGGTCTGCCCGCCCTGCCCGCCAGCCTGGGCGAAGCGCTGCATGCCCTGCGCGACGATGCGGTGCTGTGCCAGGCCTTTGGTGCGGGCTTCATCGACTACTACACCCGCATCAAGCAGGCCGAGGCCACGCGCCACGCGGCCGCCGCCGATGCACGCGACTTCGACCGACGCGAATACTTCAGCCGCATCTAGCTGTCATGATCACCGTGCACTTTGTCTCGCCGCAGGGCGACCTCACCAGCCTGCAGGGCAGCAGCGGCCAGAACCTGATGCAGCTGGCGGTAAGCGCCGGTCTGGAAGGGCTGGCCGGCGATTGCGGCGGCCTGCTCACCTGCGCCACCTGCCATGTGATGGTGCGCGAGCCGCATGCCTCGCTGCTGCCGCCACCCGGCCCGGAAGAACTGTCCATGCTGGAGTTCACCGCGGTCGAGCACCAACCCAACAGCCGCCTGGGTTGCCAGATCGTGCTGGAGCCGTCGCTGGAGGGCCTGACCGTCGAGCTGCCCTCAACGCAGTATTAGCCGGGCGGGACAAGGCTCACGCCTGACCGGCCTGGTCATCGGCTAGCGCCATGCGCGCCAGCAGCCGCAGCAGTGTGCGCGATTCGCGCTCATTCAAGGGCGCCAGCATGCGCTGCTGCGCACGGGTGACCGGCGCCTTCATCGCCCGCACCAGTTGCTGCCCCGCCGCGGTGAGCCACAGCAGCTTGCGGCGCCGGTCGCCGGCGTCGGCTTCGCGGCGCACCCAGCCGCGCGCCTCCAGCCGGCCGATCACCGACCCCGACGTGGCTGCATCGAAGCACACCCGCTGCGCCAGCGTCACCTGATCGGCACCGGGCTCGTCCATCAGCGCCTGCAGGATCGCAAACTGCACCGGAGTGACATCCCAGCCGGCGGTGGCCTCGGTGAAGGCCGCTACCGAGCGCTGATGCGCACGGCGGATCAGAAAGCCCGGCGCGTGCCGGAAGTCGAAGCCGGCGGGCTCGGTGTCGCGCTGTGTGGCCGGCGCACTGGCAGGCTTGCGTTTTTTCATAAGCATGCATATCATATGTGTACTAATGAAAAAGACAAGGCCTTGCCCATCGCCAAGCGTCATCAGTCGTCGCCGCGGGTGGCCTCAAGCGCTCCTCCGTACCACCCACCCCAACGCGTCTTCACCTCACCCGGGATCTGCCGCCATGAACGATCCGCTCGACACCGGTGCTGTGCGCCGCCAGCTGTACGACGAGATGTCGCCGCTGAACCTCACGCCGCTGTGGGAAGTGCTGCATGCGCTGGTGCCGCCCGCGCCGCGCACCCCTTGCGTGGCGGCGCACTGGCGCTATGACGAGGTGCGGCCCTTCCTGATGCGCGCCGGCGAGGCCATCACTGCCGAAGAGGCGGTACGCCGCGTGCTGATCCTCGAGAACCCGGCGCTGCGCGGGCAGTCGGCCATCACGCAAGCGCTGTACGCCGGCCTGCAGCTGATCCTGCCCGGCGAGGTTGCGCCCAGCCACCGCCACACGCAAAGCGCGCTGCGCTTCATCGTCGAGGGTGAAGGCGCGTTCACCGCGGTGGACGGCGAGCGCACCACCATGCGCCCCGGTGACTTCATCATCACCCCCAGCTGGACCTGGCACGACCACGGCAACGAATCACCGATGCCGGTGGTCTGGCTCGACGGGCTCGACATTCCGCTGATCCGTTTTCTGGACGCCGGCTTTGCGCAAAACGACACGCGCAAGTCGCAGGACGTGGCGCGCGCCGAAGGCTCCAGCTTTGCACGCTACGGCCACAACATGGCCCCGGTGCGCGGCGCCTCGCCCTTCGGGCACACCTCGCCGATCTTCAGCTACCCCTACGACCGCACCCGCGAGGCGCTCGACCGGCTCGAGCGCACCGAGGCCATCGACGCCTGGGACGGCGTGAAGCTGCGCTATGTGAACCCGCTGACCGGCGGCTCGCCCATGCCCACCATGCAGACCTTCATGCAGCGCCTGCCCGCAGGCTTTGCCGGCAAGCCGTGGCGGCAGACCGACGGCGCCATCTACAGCGTGGTCGAGGGCCGCGGCACGGTCACCGTCACCGCCCCCTCCGACGGTGCACAACCGGTCACCTTTACATACGGTCCGCGCGATCATTTCGTGGTGCCGTCGTGGCACACTGCGCGCCTCCAAAGCGACGCGGGCTGCGTGCTGTTCAGTTACTCCGACCGCCCGGTGCAGCAGATGCTGGGCATCCATCAAGAAGAAAGGCTGTCATGAGCTTCGTGTTTGCACCGCCGGCAACCCCGGCCGTTCCCGTCGTGGGTCGCCCCGAGCAGTTCCCCGTACACCGCATCTACTGCGTGGGCCGCAACTATGTCGAGCACGCCAAGGAGATGGGATTCACCGGCCGCGAGCCGCCCTTCTTCTTTCTCAAGCCGGCCGATGCGGTGGTGGTGGTGCCCGCCGGCCAGACCGGCGCCATCCCCTACCCCTCGCTGACCAAAGACCTGCACCACGAGATCGAGCTGGTGGTGGCCATCGGCACCGGCGGCCGTAACATCAAGGCCGCCGATGCGCACAAGCACATCTTTGGCTACGCGGTGGGCCTGGACATGACGCGCCGCGACCTGCAAGGCGAGATGAAGAAAGCCGGCCGCCCCTGGGACATCGGCAAGTCGTACGACCAGTCGGCGCCCATCGGCCCGATCACGCCGGCCGCGCAGGCCGGTGACGTGGCCAACGCCGCCGTGTGGCTGCAGGTCAATGGCGCCGACCGCCAGCGCAGCAACGTGGCCAAGCTGATCTGGAACATCGGCGAGATCATCGAGCACCTGTCGGCCGCATGGGACCTGCAACCCGGCGACCTGATCTACACCGGCACGCCCGAGGGCGTGAACGCGGTGGTGACGGGCGACCTGATGGTGGGCAGCGTCGGCGGCCTGGGCGAGCTGCGCGTGCGCGTCGGCGCCTGAGCGTGCGTCCATGAAAGTGCTTGAAGCGCTGGCCCGGCTGTGTGCCGTGCTGGCCGGCGTGCTGCTGGTGTTCATCACCATGATGACGGTGGCCAGCGTGGCGGGCCGCGAATTCATCGGCCAGACGATCACCGGCGACTTCGAGTTGTCGGGTGCCGCGGCGGGTGCGGCCATCGCGCTGTTTTTGCCCTGGTGCCAGGCGCGGCGCGGCAACATCATCGTGGACTTCTTCACCACCCGTGCGTCCGAAGCCACGCGCCAGCGGCTCGACCGTTTTGGCGCGCTGCTGCTGGCGCTGGTCATGGTGCTGATGACCTGGCGCACCGTGCTGGGTGGCATCAACGCCTGGACCACGCAGTCCAGCACCATGATGATGGGCTTTCCGGAGTGGATCATCTACACCGGCATGGTGCCGCCACTGGCGCTCACCGCGCTGATTGCGCTGGTGCAGGCCTTCAGGGGTTTTGGCGATGAGGCCGATGCCGAATCGAACCCGGAGCTGGCGACATGACGCCCGTCGCATTGGCCCTGTCCATCTTCGGCATCATGCTGGTGCTGATGGCGCTGCGCGTGCCGATCGCCATCACCATGTTCATCGCCGGTGGCGCGGGCTACCTGGTGCAGTCGGGATGGGGGCCGCTGGCCAACTTCCTCAACAGCCAGGCCTTCGCGCGCTTTGCCAGCTACGACCTGTCGGTGATCCCGCTGTTCATCCTGATGGGGCACTTTGCCACTCAGGGTGGCATCAGCAAGGCGCTATTCCAGTTTGCTGCCGGCGTGATGGGCCGGCTGAAAGGCGGTCTGGCGATGGGCGCGGTGTTCGCCTGCGCGGCCTTTGGCGCGATCTGCGGATCGTCGGTGGCCACCGCGGCCACCATCACCAACGTGGCCTATGGCGAGATGCGCCGCCACGGCTACTCGGGCCGCCTGGCCACCGGCACGCTGGCCGCCGGCGGCACGCTGGGCATCCTGATCC
Organism: Burkholderiaceae bacterium; assembly: GCA_046091865.1. Taxonomy (GTDB): domain Bacteria; phylum Pseudomonadota; class Gammaproteobacteria; order Burkholderiales; family Burkholderiaceae_C; genus JBDLRH01. Next base: position 10,210 of record JBJTCL010000074.1, read on the forward strand.
CGCCCTCGGTGCCGCTGGTGATCTACGCCATTCTGACCGAACAAAACATCGCCAAGCTGTTTGCCGCAGCCATGCTGCCCGGCCTGATTGCGATGTTCGGCTACATGGTGGCGATTGCCATCTACGTGCGGCTGGTGCCCGGACAGGCGCCCGAACACGATGAGGTGGAGCGTGTGGACCTGCTGCAGTCGCTGCGCGGCATCGGCCCGATCGCGGCGATCTTCGTGATCGTCTTCGGCGGCATATACAAGGGCTTCTTCACACCCACCGAGGGCGCTGCCGTGGGCGCGTTTGCCACCTTCGTGGCCGCGCTGCTCAAGGGCGAAATGACGCTGCGCAAGTTCGGCGACTGCTTCTACGCCACAGCCGAGAGCTCGGCCATGATCTTCCTGATCTTCCTGGGCGCCGACCTGATGAACGCCGCGCTGGCGCTCACGCAGGTGCCGGCGCAACTGGCGCAGCTGGTGTCGGGCTGGGGGCTGGCGCCGCTGGCGGTGGTGGTCGCGATCCTGCTGTTCTATGTGGTGCTGGGCGCGGTAATGGACGAGTTGTCCATGATCCTGCTGACCATCCCGATCTTCTTCCCGATGATCATGGGACTGGACTTCGGCATGAGCAAGGAGCACACCGCCATCTGGTTCGGCATCATGGTGCTGATGACGGTGGGTTTTGGCCTGCTGGCGCCGCCGGTCGGGCTGAATGTGTACGTGGTCAACGGCCTGACCAAGCGCTCGGGCCAGGAGGTGTCGATTGCCGAGAGTTATCGCGGCGTGATGCCCTTTCTGGCCAGCGACGTGGTGCGCACCCTGCTGCTGCTGTTCTTCCCCGGCATCTCGCTGTGGCTGCTGAAGTACATGCAGTGATACCGAAAACGCCGCGGGTGAGGGTAAGCCCCAAATCGGCTCCCGCCCCCGGCTGAATTACATTGCTTGCGTTCCAACCGAGGAGACATTTCATGATCCAACGCCGCACCCTCATCAAGGGCTCTGCCGTCGCAGCCCTGGGCGCACCCACGCTGGGCGCCTTTGCCCAGGCACCGGTCACGCTGAAGTTCCACACCTTCATGGCGCCGCAGTCGCAGGTGTGGCTGACGATGCACAAGGCCTGGATGGACAAGGTCGAGAAGGAATCCAACGGCCGTATCAAGTTCGAGGGCTACCCCGCGATGCAGCTTGGCGGCACGCCGGTGCAGCTGTACGACCAGGCCAAGGACGGCGTGGTCGACATCGTATGGACACTGCCGGGCAACACCGCAGGCCGCGTCCCGCGCATCGAGGTGTTCGAGCTGCCGTTCATGATGAACAACGCCGAGGCCACCTCCAAGGCCTATTGGGAATACGTGCAGACCGTCGCCCCCGACGAGTTCAAGGACACGCATGTGCTGGCGCTGCATGTGCACGGCCCGGGCATGTTCCACACCGTGGACAAGCAGATCAAAACGGTGAGCGACCTGCGCGGCCTGAAGCTGCGCGCGCCCACCCGGCAGGTCACCAAGCTGGTGGGTTCGCTGGGCGCCACGCCGGTGGGCATGCCGCTTCCGCAAATTCCTGACGCGCTGAGCAAGGGCACCATCAACGGCTGCGTGATTCCGTGGGAGGTGGTGCCGTCGGTCAAGGTGCACGAGCTCACCAAGTTCCACAGCGAGTTCCCGGCCAACGCCCCGGCGTTGTACACCACCACCTTCGTGATGGCGATGAACAAGGCCAAGTACGAGTCGCTACCGGCCGACCTGAAGAAGGTCATCGACAACAACTCCGGCATGGCCACGTCGGGCTGGCTGGGCAAGACGCAGCAGTCCAACGACGTGTCCAGCCGCAAGCTGGTGGCCGACCGCGGCAACACCATCTATCAGGTCACGCCGGCCGACGCCGCCGAGTTCGTCAAGCGCTCGAGCCAGATCGACGACGAGTGGGTGGCCGACATGAACAAGCGCAACTTCGACGGCAAGAAGCTGCTGGAGACCGCCAAGGCGCTGATCGCTAAGCACGGCAAGTAAGCCGCCCGCTGCGCGGCAGCCCAGGGCCCCGTGAAGGGCCCTGGCCACAAAGGCCCCATCGCGCGGCCTTTTTTGTGGGCCGCATTTTCGTTGCCCGTACACTCTGCGGCTGATGATTCCCGGCCTGCTCAAGCACTGTCGCAACTGCGGCACCGCGGTGGTGTACCGCCTTCCCGACGACGGTGACACGCGCGAGCGCGCGGTGTGCCCGCAGTGCAGCACCATCCACTACCAGAACCCGCTGAACGTGGTGGGCACGGTGCCAGTGTGGGGCGACAAGGTGCTGCTGTGCAAGCGCAACATCGAGCCGCGCTGGGGCAAGTGGACGCTGCCTGCGGGCTTCATGGAGCTGGGCGAGACCACCGCACAGGGGGCCGCACGAGAAACCACCGAAGAAGCCGGCGCGCAGTTTGAACTGGGCGAACTGTTCACCGTGCTGAACGTGGCCCGCGTGGGCCAGGTGCACCTGTTCTACCGCGCCACGCTCACCAGCGACCGCTTCGACCCGGGCCACGAAACCATCGAGGCCCGCCTGTTTGACGAGGCCGAGGTGCCCTGGGACGAGATCGCGTTTCGCACCGTCAAGGAAACGCTGGAGCGCTTTTTTGCCGACCGCCGCGGCGGGCGCTTCGGCGTGCACAGCATCGACATCGGGTAAGGCGGCAGACTGGGCGCTGCGCCACGGCGCGGCCTCAGGCGGTGAAGCGCACCCGCATGCGGCCCAGCCAGCCGAAATCGGCGCGCACCTCGTCACCCGGCAGCACCGGAATCGGCACGACACAGGCCCCGGTGGTGACGAACTGCCCGGCCTTCATCGGCACGCCCACCGCCGACAGTTCATTGACGATCCACGCCAGCGCCAGCAGCGGGTCGCCCAGCACATTGGCGCCCATGCCGCTGAAGCGCCGCCCATCGCTACACTCGGCATGCACCTCGTGTGCAGGCAGGGCACGCACCCGCGCCGTCACCGCTGAATCCACCGCCAGGCCCGGGCCCAGCAGGTAGTCGCGGCAGCAGGCGTTGTCGGCAATCAACTGCGCCTCGCAGGCCGTCTCGAAGTGCGCAAAGCGCGAGTCGGGCACCTCGATGGCCGGGTGCACCGTACCCACCGCGGCCAGCACCTCGTCAACGCTGTAGGGCGCCGCGCGCGGGCTCAGCGTGCGCGCGAAGCGGAAAGTGATCTCGCATTCGGCCACGCGCATGCGGTTGCCGTTGAGCGACACGCTGGCGCCATCGTTGTAGACGCGGCCGGCGTAGATCGGCCCGGCCAGAGGCCCGCTCACGCCGATGTGGCGCTGACCAGCCACGCTAGTGGCTGCGATCTTCCAGCCGGGCACCTCGCCGCCATGCAGGGTGCGCAAGGCCGCCTGCACCGCATAGCCCTCGGCCCGCGTGCGCGGCCGCACCGCCTCGGGCAGGGCGTCGGTCACGGCGTCGCGCTGCCACAGCGTGTGCAGATGGCGTGCGGCCTGCAGCGCACGGCCCGTGTCGAACGACGGATCCGAAGAAAACTGGGATGAGGAGTGAGATGGGGTGCTCATGGTTCTGCGTGCAAGTGCGTACCGTTGATTGCAAGCATACGACCTGGTGTCTGCGCTCAAGCCGCGCAGGAGACAGCGCCGCGCAGCGACGCGCCGATTGAGCGCGGTCATCGCGCCCGCGGTTCACGCTTTGGACACTGAGCGCAGGACGGAGCCGGCACTCCGGCCTGCACCCTCAACC
>JBJTCL010000075.1:0-7168 GCA_046091865.1 Burkholderiaceae bacterium
CTATAATGTCGCCGATGATCCGCATGCTCGGCTCGGGCGGGTAGATGTAGGTGTTGCGGACCATGAACTCCTTGAGGATGTCGTTCTGGATGGTTCCGCTGAGCTTGTCCTGGCTGACGCCCTGCTCTTCGGCCGCCACCACATAGCCCGCCAGCACCGGCAGCACTGCGCCGTTCATGGTCATGGACACCGACACCTTGTCCAGCGGGATGCCGTCAAAGAGGATCTTCATGTCCTCCACGCTGTCGATGGCCACGCCCGCCTTGCCCACATCGCCCACCACGCGCGGGTGGTCGCTGTCGTACCCGCGGTGGGTGGCCAGATCGAAGGCCACGCTCACACCCTGCCCGCCGGCGGCCAGGGCCTTGCGGTAAAAGCGGTTGCTGTCCTCGGCCGTGGAGAAGCCCGCGTACTGGCGGATGGTCCACGGGCGCACTGCATACATCGTGGCCTGCGGGCCGCGGATGAAGGGCTCGAAACCGGGCAGCGTGTTGGCGTGCGGCAGCGCCGCGGTGTCGGCCGCGGTGTACAGCGGCTTGACCGTCAGGCCCTCGGGGGTGGTCCAGTTCAGGGCGACAAGGTCACCGCCGGGCGCCGACCTGGCGGCGGCTTTGGCCCAAGCCTCCAGCGTCGCGTCGGCAAATTCGGGGGCGCCATTCGCGGCGTCTTTTTTGGCGTCTTTGGGGGTGGGAGCGTTCATGGCGGATGGAATTGTTGGCCGCCCAACGGCCGTGCATTGTTGCCCGAAATTCTATATCATTCATAATTATTGATGCAAAATACGGGAATGTCTGCTGTCACCCTCACGCCCCGCGCCCTTTATGAAGAGGTGGCCGAGCAATTGCGCCAGCGAATCTTTCGGCGCGAGCTGGCGCCGGGCAGCTGGATCGACGAGCTGCGGCTGGCCGAGGAATACGGCATCAGCCGCACCCCCCTGCGCGAAGCGCTGAAGGTACTGGCCGCCGAGGGCCTGGTGACCATGAAGGTGCGCCGTGGTGCCTACGTAACCGAGGTGAGCGAGAAGGACCTGAGCGACGTCTATCACCTGTTGGCCCTGCTGGAAAGCGATGCCGCCGCCGAGGTGGCCAAGCGCGCTACCGATGCCGAGCTGCGCGAACTGCAGTCGCTCCACGCCGAGCTGGAAGCCGCGCTGCACGACCGCGAGGCCTTCTTCGAGATCAACGAGCGCTTTCACCTGCGCTTGCTGCAAATCGCCGACAACCGCTGGCGCGACCAGATGGTGGCCGACCTGCGCAAGGTGATGAAGCTCAACCGCCACCACTCGCTGTTCAAGAGCGGCCGCATCACCGAATCGCTGGCCGAACACCGCGCGCTGATGCAGGCCCTGCTGAGCCGCGACGCCGGCGCCACCATGCAGCGCATGCGCGAGCATTTCGCCAACGGGCTCGAGGCGGCCACGTGATCGTGCAGCCGCAGATCGGTGGCAGCCCCGCCCGCGGGCTGTGCACCGACTGCGGCCTCTCGCGCAGCAGCGATCCGAAACGCTGCGGCCAGGCCTGCCAGTTCATCCGCCCCGACTACGCCGCGCTCGAGTCGCGGGTGCACGGCCGCACGCGCGATGCGTCGCAGCCCGATGAGATGCACTTCGGCCCGTTTCGCCAGATGTTGCAAGCGCGGTTGGAGCCGGCGCGGGCCGACGCGCAGTGGACCGGCATCACCACCCGCATGGCCGAACGGCTGCTGGACAGCGGCGCGGTGGATGCGGTGCTGACCATGGCACCCGACCCACACGACCGCTGGAAGCCGGTGCCGGTGATCGTCACGGCCGCCCAGGGCATGGCGCGCTGCCGGGGCATGCGCATGGGCTACGCACCCCTGCTGGCCCTGGTGGAGCCGGCGCTGGCGATGGGCCACAAGCGGCTGGCCGTCATCGGCATTCCGTGCCAGGTGTATGCGCTGCGCGCCATCCAGCCGCAACTTGAGCGCGACTTTGGCCTGGAGCGGCTGTACGTCATCGGCACGCCCTGCTCGGACAACACCACCACCGAGCGCTTTCACGAATTTCTGGCGCTGCTGAGGCCCGACCCCGAGGCCATCACCTACCTCGAGTTCCGCGCCGACTACCACGTGGAGATCCGCTACCGCGACGGCCGCGAGCGGCGCATTCCTTTTTTGCAGTTGCCGCTGTCGCAACTGCCGGGCGACTTCTTTCCGCTGACCTGCCGCACCTGCGTGGACTACACCAATGTGCTGGCCGACATCACCGTGGGCTACATGGGCGGCCAGGGCGAGCAGTGGCTGCTGGTGCGTAATGCGCGCGGCGAGGAACTGCTGTCGCTGCTGGGCCATGAACTGAAGGCACAGACGCCGGGCACCGCCGGCCGGCGCAGCGGCGCGGTCAAAGGGTTTATCGCCAACACGGAGCGCGCTGCTGGCGGGCTGCCCTTGCGTCGCATGCCCCGATGGCTGCGGCCCATCGTCGGCTGGCTGATGCCGCGCATCGGCCCGCGCGGCGTCGAATTTGCACGAGCGCGGGTGGAAATGAAGGCGGCCGAGACGGTGATCCACCTGCGCCGCGAAGCGTCGGCCAAAATGAAGAACATGGTGCCCGCGCATGTGTGGCACCTGGTGGCGCCCTACGGTCTGTCGCCCCAGGCGGGCGAGCAGCACGCGCCGCCGCGCGTCACGCCGCGATCCGGTCCTCGCCCCTGAGCGCCTGCTGCGCGCGTGCCATCACCTCGTGTGCGGCCAGCGCTTTCAGGCGGTGGTCGCTCCACACCTGGCGCCAGCGGCGCGCACCCGGCTGCCCGTGGCGCAGGCCCAGCATGTGCCGCGCGACCGCATACCAATGCGTGCCATGCTGCGCCGCCTCGCGCGCCATGTAGTCCACCATCGCCGCCTCGACCACGTCGCGCGATCGCGTCACCTCGGCATCGCCAAAGAAGTTCGCGTCCCACGAGGCCAGCCACCACGGGTTGTGATACGCCTCACGGCCGACCATCACGCCGTCCACCTGCTGCAGTTGCTCGTGCACCTGCGCGTCGGTGGTGATGCCGCCGTTGATCGCGATCACCAGATCAGGAAAGTCGCGCTTCAGGCGGTGCACCAGCTCGTAGCGCAGCGGCGGGATCTCGCGGTTCTCCTTGGGGCTGAGCCCCTGCAGCCAGGCATTGCGCGCATGCACGATGAACACGCGACACCCGGCCTGCGACACCGTACCGATGAAGTCGCGCACGAAGTCATAGCTTTCGGTGCGGTCGATGCCGATGCGGTGCTTCACCGTCACCGCAATCGCCACCGCATCCACCATGGCCTTCACGCAGTCGGCCACCAGCTGCGGCTCGGCCATCAGGCAAGCTCCAAAGGCACCGCGCTGCACCCGCTCGCTGGGGCAACCGCAGTTCAGGTTGATCTCGTCGTAGCCCCACTGCTCGCCCAGGCGCGCGCACTGCGCCAGATCGGCCGGCTCGCTGCCGCCCAGCTGCAGCGCCACCGGGTGCTCTTCGGCCGCAAAGCGCAAATGGCGGTCCACATCGCCGTGGATCAGTGCACCGGTGGTGACCATCTCGCTGTACAAGAGCGCATGACGGCTCAACAGGCGATGCAGCTGGCGGCAATGTCGATCCGTCCAGTCCATCATCGGCGCCACGCTCATGCGCCAGCGCACCGCCGCAGACGGTTCACCGTACGGGTGCGGGGTGGCCGTGGGCGCGTTGCTCATGCGCAGATTATCGATGGCGCCTGTTCTGCGCCTGTTCGGCGCCTGCCGCGCCCCGCGCATATGTGACTGCAAGCACTTGAGGCCGACAGCAAACCTGCCGAAATAGCTGAAGGAGTCACCCGCCCCTCACGCTTCATCCAAACCCACCATGTCGCGCAACGACGCCCTGCTGCAGACCATCGCGGCCAATGTGCACCTGTTCCGCGGAATGAACCGCACCCAACTGGTGACGCTGCTCTCAGTCGCGGAAAAATGCTCGGTGCATGCGGGCCATTACTGCTTTGACGAGGGCGATGTCGGGTCGTCGTTCTATGTGCTGATCGGCGGGACGGTGGTGGTTCAGACGCAGCGCGACGGCCATCGGGTGGAGCTGGCGCAGTTGCGCGCACGCGACTGCTTCGGCGAGATGTGCCTGGTGGGCGTCAAGACGCGCAGCGCCACCGTGCGCGCACTGCAGGATACGCTCGCGCTTCGCTTTTCGCGCGACAAGGTGGACGCGCAGCATGAGCTGGCGGCACTGATCTACCGCAACATTGCCAGCGTGGCGGTGCGCCGCCTGATGGTCAGCAACGACAAGCTGGGCGAGTTGATGGTGCGACACGACGACGGCCCGGCCGACCGCCATCTGTACGGTATCCGTCCGGTACAGCGCCCGCCGGACGATGCCGCACGCTGAGCGCTGCCGCAACGCGGCGGCACCCATCCAGCGCCCGGCCATCCACCGCACAATGGTCACCTTGCGCCGCGGCGCCTTGCCATGCCTTGCCCATGATCGACCTGTACTACTGGCCCACGCCCAACGGATGGAAGATTTCCATCATGCTTGAGGAATGCGACCTGCCCTACACCCTGAAGCCGGTGAACATCGGCAAGGGCGAGCAGTTCGCGCCCGACTTTCTGGCGATCTCGCCCAACAACCGCATGCCCGCGCTCGTCGACCATGCGCCGGCCGACGGCGGCGCGCCGCTGTCGCTGTTTGAAAGCGGCGCCATCCTGCAGTACCTGGCCGACAAGACCGGCCGCTTCTGGCCCACCGAGCTGCGCGCGCGGCACGCGGTCACGCAGTGGCTGATGTGGCAGATGGGTGGCCTGGGCCCCATGGCCGGGCAAAACGGCCACTTTCTGCTGTACGCCCCCGACAAGGTGCCGTATGCGATCGACCGCTACGGCAAGGAGGTCGATCGCCTGTACGGTGTGCTGGACGCGCAGCTGGCGCGCACCGGCGCGCATGTGGCCGGTGACGACTACTCGATCGCCGACATGGCGATCTTTCCGTGGGTGCGTACCTGGAAGGCACAGCAGGTGGCGCTGGAGCGGTTTGCCCATGTGCAGGCCTGGTACGAGCGCATCAAGGCGCGGCCCGCGGTGCAACGCGGGCTGGACCTGGGCAAGGACCTGCGCGCCAGCGGCCTGAGCGACGAAGCCCGCAAGGCGCTGTTCGGCCAGACCGCGCAAAGCGTGCGCGAAGGAGCGCACCGATGAATGCACCCGCCCCGCAGGCGATCGACTTTTACTTCGACTGCTCCAGCCCCTGGACCTACCTGGCCTTCCACAACATTCAGCCGCTGGCGCGCGAACTGGGCGTGGCGCTGAACTGGAAGCCGGTGCTGGTGGGCGGCATCTTCAATGCGGTGAACCCCAGCATGTACGAGATGCGTGCCAACCCGGTGCCGGCCAAGTGGGCGCACATGCTCAAGGACATGAAGGACTGGACGCGCGAGGCCGGCCTGCGCCCCATCCTGTTTCCGCCCACGGTGTTTCCGGTCAACAGCGTGAAGGTGATGCGCGGCTGCGTCTGGCTGCTGCAGCACGACGCCGAACGCTTGGTGCCGTTTGCCACGCGAGTGTTCGAGCGCTACTGGCACGACGACGCCGATATCTCGCAGGATGCCGAGATGGCGGCCATCGCGCAGGCCAGCGGCGTGGATGCGCAGGCACTGGCGCAAGGCATAGCGCAGCCCGAGATCAAGGAAGCGCTGAAGGCCAACACCGACGAGGTGATCCGCCGTGGCGGCTTCGGCTCGCCCACCCTGTTCTGGGGCGACGACATGTATTTCGGCAACGACCGCTTGGGGCTGCTGCGGTCGGCGATTGTGCGAAGCCGCGGATAGATCGCTGACCAGCAATAAGCCCGCACGAAGCGGGCTTTGGCAAGAAGGGCCCGGAACCCGTCCGGGCCGATCAGGCGGCAAGAATTACTTCTTGTCGGCCTTCTTCTCGTCTTTCTTGGCGTCCTTCTTGGCCTCTTCCTTCTTCGGCTCTTCTTTCTTAGCGGCGGGGGCCTGGGCCATCGCGCCAGAAGCGGCGAACACGGACGCGATCAGAACAGCGAGCAGTTTGGTCATGCTAATTTCTCTAGAGTGAGTGAGTTTTCGAAAAGTCACCCGTCCGGATGGACAGGCACTCACTGTAACGCGCCCTCAAAACGCGGCGTTGACCGGGTTGACCGACCCAACGCCCCTTCTTTTGAAACAAACCGTAACCCGCCGCCCATCAACCCATGTGCAGTCCTCCGTTGCACGAGAAGTCGGCGCCGGTGGTGAAGCCCGAGTCTTCACCGGCCAGCCAGCCGACGATGGAGCCGATCTCTTCCGGCGTGCCCAGGCGCTTGACAGGGATGGTGGCGACGATCTTCTCAAGCACGTCCGGGCGGATGGCGCGGACCATGTCGGTGCCGATGTAGCCCGGGCTCACGGTGTTCACCGTCACGCCCTTGGCGGCCAGTTCCTGCGCCAGAGCCATGGTGAAGCCGTGCATGCCGGCCTTGGCGGCCGAGTAGTTGGTCTGGCCGGCCTGGCCCTTCTCGCCGTTGACCGACGAGATCTGGATGATGCGGCCAAAGCCACGCTCCACCATGTCTGGCACCACCTGCTTGGTCACGTTGAACATGCTGGTGAGGTTGGTGTCGATCACCGCGTCCCAGTCTTCGCGGGTCATCTTGAGGAACATGCGGTCGCGGGTGATGCCGGCGTTGTTCACCAGCACGTCGATCGGACCGTGCTCGGCCTTGGCCTTGGTAAAGGCATCCACCGTCGACTGCCAGTCGGCCACATTGCCCACCGATGCGTAAAAGGTATAGCCCAGCGCCTTTTGCTCGGCCAGCCACTTGGCGTGGTCACGCGTGGGGCCGCAGCCGGCGATCACCTTGAAGCCGTCCTTGTGCAGGCGCTGGCAGATGGAGGTACCGATGCCGCCCATGCCACCGGTGACGTATGCAACTTTTTGAGCCATTTCTCTTCTCCTCGTTAAAAAACCGTTGAATGTTTTGTACGCGCTTCAGACGCGCTCGACAGCAAGGGAAACCCCCATGCCGCCGGTGACGTACGCGATCTTCTGTGCCATGGGAGTCTCCTTGCTGGGTTGAAGTGTCGTTCAGGGGTAGGCGATGGGATGCGAGCGGCAGGCCGGCGCTCGGGCCTGCACTCAGGCCTTGGCCAGCACGTATCGGCCGGGCGCGGGCTCGATGGCGCGGTGCTTGCGGCTGCC
>JBJTCL010000076.1:0-9610 GCA_046091865.1 Burkholderiaceae bacterium
CAGCGAGCGAGACCCCCATGAGCACCACCGACCTGACGCTTGAAATCCGCGACGACATCGCCATCGTGCGGCTGACCCGCGGCAAGAAGCGCAACGCCCTGTCCGACGGGTTGATCCTCGCGCTGCGCGACACCTTCCAGAACCTACCGGCCAGCGTGCGCGCGGCGGTGATCGACGGCGAAGGCGAGCACTTCTGCGCGGGGCTGGACCTGTCGGAACTGAAGGAGCGCGACGCCGGCCAGGGCGTGCACCACTCGCGCATGTGGCACGCCGCGCTGGAGTGCGTCGAAAAGGGCCCGGTGCCGGTGGTGGCCGCGCTGCACGGCGCGGTGGTGGGCGGCGGGCTGGAACTGGCCAGCGCCTGCCACATCCGCGTGGCCGACGACACCGCGTTCTATGCGCTGCCCGAGGGCTCGCGCGGCATCTTCGTGGGCGGTGGCGGATCGGTACGCATTCCCAAGCTGATCGGCACCGCCCGCATGATGGACATGATGCTGACCGGCCGCGTCTACAACGCGCAGGACGGCGAGCGACTGGGCTTTGCGCAGTACCTGGTGCCTGCCGGTCAGGCGCTGGACAAGGCGATCGAACTCGCCCGCCGCGTGGCGCAGAACGCGCCGCTGACCAACTACGCGCTGATGCATGCGCTGCCGCGCATTGCCGAGCAGCCGGCCGACCACGGCTTCTTCACCGAGGCACTGATCTCTTCGATCGCACAGGCGGCGCCCGAAGCCAAAGAGCGGGTGCGCGCCTTCCTGGAGGGCCGCGCCGGCAAGGTGCAAAAGGCTTGACGGCCCACGAGCCTGAAGGCCCGAGCGCCTGAACCCCGACCTGCCCGCCCGCACCGAGGAGACACCCATGAACGCCCCCAAGTTTCGACCGATGACCTTTGGCGTCACCCGCGTGGTGCTGCGCGACGGCGCGCCCGGCACACGCTACATGGCCGCCGACCAGAGCCTGCGCGAGTTCCCGCAACGCCTGACCGATCGCCTGAAGCACTGGGCCGAGACCGACCCGCAGCGCAGCTTCATGGCGCGCCGCGTCAAGCGGGCCGATGGCAGCACCGGCGACTGGCGCCACGTGAGCTTTGGCGAGGCCTGGCAGCGTGCGCGCAGCATTGCGCAGGGCCTGGTCAACCGTGGCCTGAGCGCCGAACGGCCGGTGGTGATCCTGTCCGAGAACGACCTCGAGCACGCGCTGCTGGCGCTGGGCTGCATGGTGGCCGGCGTGCCGTTTGTGCCCACCTCGCCGCCGTATTCGCTGGTCAGCCAGGACTACGACAAGCTCAAGCATGTGCTGGCCACCGTGACGCCGGGGCTGGTGTTTGCCGCAGATGCCCGCTACGCACGGGCCATTCAGGCCACCGTGGCGCAAGACATCGAGGTGGTCCTGAACGACGGACACATCGATGGCCGCGCCACCACCCGCTTTGCCGACCTGGCCGCCACACCCGCCACCGATGCGGTGGACCGCGCCATGGCCGCCACCGGCCCCGACACCATCGTCAAGTTCCTGTTCACCAGCGGCTCGACCAAGATGCCCAAGGCGGTGATCAACACTCAGCGCATGTGGTGCGCCAACCAGCAGCAGATGGCGCAGTCGATGCCGGTGCTGGCCGAGGCGCCGCCAATTCTGGTGGACTGGCTTCCGTGGAACCACACCTTCGGCGGCAACCACAACTTCGGCATGGTGGTCTATCACGGCGGCACGATGTACATCGACGACGGTAAGCCCACACCCGCACTGATGCACGAGACGCTGCGCAACCTGCGCGAGGTGGCGCCCACGGTGTACTTCAACGTGCCCACCGGCTTCGAGGCGATCGCCAACGCGATGAAAACCGACGACGCGCTGCGCAAGACGCTGCTGTCGCGGGTGCGCATGTTCTTCTACGCCGGCGCGGCGCTGGCACAACCGATCTGGGACAGCCTGTACGAATCGCAGGAGCGCGAGGTGGGCGAGCGCATCGTCATGGGCACCGGTCTGGGCATGACCGAGAGCGGGCCCTTCGGCATCTTCGTGACCAACCCGCATGTGCGCGCCGGCGACCTGGGCGTGCCCACGCCAGGGTTGGAGCTCAAGCTGGTGGACATCGACGGCAAGACCGAGGTTCGCTATCGCGGCCCCAACATCACGCTGGGCTACTGGCGCATGCCGGCCGAGTCGGCCGAGGCCTTCGACAAAGAAGGCTTCTTCCGCACCGGCGACGCGGTGCTGTGGATCGACCCGGCCAACATCCACCTGGGTCTGAAGTTCGACGGCCGCATCGCCGAAGACTTCAAGCTCGCCACCGGCACCTTCGTCAGCGTCGGTCCCCTGCGCAGCAAGATCATCGCCGCGGGCGCGCCCTATGTGCAGGACGCGGTGATCACCGGCCTGAACCTGAAGGAAGTGGGCGCGATGATCTTTCCCACGGCCAAGGTGCGCGAGCTCAGCGGCCTGGCGCCCGAGGCCACGATGGAGCAGGTGCTGACCAGCGCACCGGTGCTGGCGCACTTTCAGAAGGTGGTGGACGAACTGGCAGCGCAATCCACCGGCAGCGCCAACCGCGTGGCGCGACTGTGCCTGCTGAGCGAAGCGCCGACGATTGACCGCGGCGAGATCACCGACAAGGGCTCGATCAACCAGAAGGCGGTGCTCAAGCACCGTGCCGCGCTGGTGGACGCCCTGCACAACGGCACCCTGCCCCACACGCTCACGCCCACGGCCTGAGCCCCAACGCAACACAGACCCGTCATGACCCGCAAAGGCTTCTTTCAATCCTTCGACGATGTGTGGATGCACGAAGGCGTGCGCACGCCCATGGTCGACTACTGCGGCGCGCTCGGCCATGTGTCGCCCACCGACCTGGGCATCAAGGCAGGCCGCGAGGCGCTCAAGCGCTCGGGCGTGGCCGCTGCCGAAATCGGCTCGGTGGTCACCGGCAACATGGCGCCCGGCGACTTCGACCAGTTCTTCTTGCCGCGCCACATCGGTCTGTATTGCGGCGTGCCGCAAGAGGTGCCGGCCATCATGGCGCAGCGCATCTGCGGCACCGGCTTCGAGTTGTTCCGCCAGGCGGCCGAGCAGATCGAGGCGAGCCTGTGCGACGCCGCGCTGGTGGTGGGCACCGAGAGCATGACGCGCAACCCGATCGCCGCCTTCGACCACCGCACCGGCTTCAAGCTGGGCGCGCCGGTGGCTTTCAAGGATTACATGTGGGAAGCGCTGAAGGACCCGGCCGCCGGCATCAACATGATCCAGACCGCCGAGAACCTGGCGAAGAAGTACGGCATCACACGCGAGGCGGTGGATGAGTTCGCGTCGGCCTCGTTCGCGAAGGCGGTGGCGGCGCAGGAAAGCGGTTTTCTGGCCGGCGAGATCGTGCCGGTGATCACCGAGAAGTTTGAACTGGCGGGCTACAAGGCACGCGGCATCCGGCTGCAGGGCAAGGTGAGCGAGGTGGCCATCGACACGCATCCGCGCATCTCGCCCGTGGAGGTGCTGGCCAAGCTCAAACCGGTGTTCGACGACGGCGTGCAAACTGGCGGCAACAGCTCGGCGCTGGTGGACGCAGCGGCGGCTTGCGTGGTGAGTTCGGGCGCGCGTGCCAAGGCGCAAGGCCGCTCGCCGTTCGCACGCATCGTGGCCGCGGCCGCGGTGGGTGTGCCGCCCGAGATCATGGGCATCGGCCCGGCGCCGGCCATCCGCTTGCTGCTGGAACGCAGCGGCCTGACACTTGAGCAGATCGGCCGCTTCGAGATCAACGAGGCGCAGGGCGCACAGACGCTGGCGGTCGGCCGCGACCTGGGGCTGGATCTGTCCAGGCTCAACGTCAACGGCGGCGCGATCGCGCTGGGCCATCCGTTGGCGGCCACCGGCGTGCGCCTGACGGTCACGCTGGCGCGCGAACTGCGCCGCAGCGGCCTGCGCTATGGCATCAGCAGTGCCTGCGTGGGCGGCGGCCAGGGCATTGCGCTGCTGATCGAAAACCCGCAAGCGCAGGCCTGAGCTGCCCGAGCGCTTCACCCCCCGCATTCAACACACCACAAGGAGAAGACCATGAAGATCCAGGGAATTGCAGCCATCGTGACCGGCGGCGGATCGGGCCTGGGCGAAGCCACCGTGCGCGAACTGGCGCGGCTGGGCGCCAAGGTGGCCGTGCTCGACGTGAACCTGGCCAACGCGCAGAAGGTGGCCGCCGAGATCGGCGGCGTGGCCTGCCAGGCCGACGTCACCGACACCGCGAGTCTTGAGAAAGCCTTCGCCGACGCTGCGGCCGCACACGGCCCGGCCCGCATCCTGATGAACATCGCCGGCATCGGCAGCGCCAAGCGCGTGGTGCAAAAAGACGGCAGCGCCGCGCCGCTGGATGATTTCGTGCGCGTGATCCACGTCAACCTGATCGGCACCTACAACGCCACGCGCCTGTTTGCCGCCGCCTGCGCCAAGCTCGAGCCGCTGGACGATGGCGAGCGCGGCGTGACCGTGTTCACCGCCTCGGTGGCGGCCTTTGACGGCCAGGTGGGCCAGCAGGCCTACAGCGCGTCCAAGGGCGGCATCGTGGGTATGACGCTGCCGATGGCGCGCGATCTGGCGCAGCACGGCATCCGCGTGTGCACCATCGCACCGGGCCTGTTCTCCACGCCGCTGATGCGCACCCTGCCCGAGCCGGTGCAGCAGTCGCTGGCGGCCTCCATCCCCTTCCCGCCGCGGCTGGGCAAGCCCGAAGAGTTTGCCGACCTGGCCTGCCACATCGTCACCAACACCCACCTGAACGGCGAGACCATCCGCCTGGACGGTGCGCTGCGCATGGCGCCGCGCTGAGCACCCGGGGCACCACACCATGAGCAAGACCACCGTCTGGGAAGTCGACGTGCTGTTCGGGGACTGCGACCCGGCGGGCATCGTGTTCTTTCCGAACTTCAGCAAATGGATGGATGCAGCCTCGCTGCACTTCTTCATGGCGTGCGGCGTGCCGCCCTGGCGCGAACTAAAAAAGTCGCGCGGCATCATCGGCACGCCGCTGCTGGAGATCCACACCAAGTTCATGCGCACCGCTACCTACGGTGAGCGGTTGCAGGTGCACACCTGCGTCGAGGAATGGCGCGACAAGGTGTTCATCCAGCACCACCGCGTGATGCGTGGCGACACGCTGCTGTGCGAAGGCCGCGAGACGCGCGCCTTCTGCATGCATCCGCCGGGCGAGCCTGATCGCATCAAGGCGATCCCGGTGCCCGAAGACATCAAGGCGTTGTGCCGCTGACAGACCGCCATGGACTACCGCCCCCTGCCCGATGAAGCCTGGACGGTGCTGCAGCAGGTGCTGCAGGCACCACAGGCCCTGCATGCTCTGCCCGCGTTTGCCGAAGCCGAAGCCGACGCCGACCTGATGCAACAGGTGCTGGACGAAGCCGGCAAGTTCGTCGGCGAGGTGATCGCACCGCTGAACCGCAGCGGCGACGAGATCGGCGCCCAATGGAAGGACGGAGCCGTCACCATGCCGCTGGGTTTTCGCGATGCGTACCAGCAGTTCTGGCAGGCCGGCTGGCCGGCTCTGGCCGCAGCGCCCGCCGATGGCGGCCAGGGCCTGCCCGCGGTGCTGGAGAGCGTGCTGTACGAATGGCTGAGTGCGGCCAATCACGGCTTCACCATGGCGCCGGGCCTGCTGCACGGCGCTTATGAGTGCCTGAAGCACCACGGCAGCGACGAGCTCAAGGCCAAGTACCTGAGCAAGATCGCCACCGGCGAGTGGCTGGCCACCCTGTGCCTGACCGAGCCGCATGCGGGCAGTGATCTCGGCCTGGCCCGCACCAAGGCGGTTCCACAGCCCGACGGCAGCTACCGGCTGAGCGGCACCAAGATCTTCATCTCCGGTGGCGAGCACGACCTGAGCGACAACATCGTGCACCTGGTGCTGGCGCGCCTGCCCGACGCCCCGCCCGGCCCCAAGGGCCTGTCGCTGTTTCTGGTGCCCAAGTTCTACGAGGACGGCAGCCGCAGTGCCGCGGTGTGCGACCGCATCGAGGAAAAGATGGGCCTGCACGGCAGCCCCACCTGCGTGATGCGCTTTGACGAGGCCACGGCGTGGATCGTCGGTGAGGCCGGCAAGGGCCTGAACGCGATGTTCGTGATGATGAACGCCGCGCGGCTGCATGTGGCGCTGCAGGGCATCGGCCTGCTGGATGCGGCCTGGCAGAAGGCCGACGCCTACGCGCGGGAACGCAGGCAGATGCGCGCGCCGGGCTCGGCCGCACGCTCCGGCGAGGCCGACACGATCGATGCGCATCCGGCGGTGCAGCGCATCCTGGACACGCAGCGCGCCTGGGTGGACACCGGTCGCGTGATCGCCTACCGCACCGGCATCGAGCTGGATCTGGCGCGCCATCACCCCGACGCGGCGCGACGCGAGCAGGCGCAGCGCTGGTGCGCGCTGGTCACGCCGGTGCTCAAGGCCGCGTGGACCGATCAGGCCTTTCATGGCGGCAGCGACTGCCTGCAGGTGTTCGGCGGCCACGGCTATGTGCGCGAGTGGGGGATCGAGCAGATCGTGCGCGACTCGCGCGTGGCCATGATCTACGAGGGCACCAACGAGATCCAGGCGATTGACCTGCTGCTGCGCAAGACGCTGCCCGATGGCGGACAGGCGCTGGAGCGCTGGCTGGCCGAACTGGAAGCCGAGATCTCTCAGGCCGCGCAGGCTCCGGGCACGCTGGCCCACCGCACGCGGCAACTGGCTGCGGACTTACGCGCGTGCGCCCGGGCCCTGGGCGCGGCGCAGGCAGGCGATGCGGCAGCTCCCTACTGGGTGGCCGGCGACTTTTTGCGGCTGGCGGCCCTCACGCTGATGGCCTGGGCGGGTGCCCGCATCGAGGCGGCGTCGGCCAGCAGCGATGCGCTGCGCAGCCCGCGCTGGACGCGGCCCTTGCAAGCGCTGCAGCAATGGGTGTTACCCGAGGCCGGCTGGCGCAGCAGCACCATCCGCGCACGCTGCGCTGCGCAGGCAACGCCCGCGTGACGCTGTGAGCCGCCCAGCCACCCGGCCTGTCACCCGGCCCACAACTCGGCCCGATACCCGGCCGATGGGTGCCGCCAAGGCGGTTGCCCCGCCCCCGGTGGAGCGCGTGGACACCGGCTTTCTGGAATCGCTGCTGGGCTACAACGCGCGCCGCGCCGCGTTGACCGCGATTGCGCGCTTTCTGGAAGCCATGGCGCCCTACGGGCTGCGGCCGGTGGAGTTCTCGGTGCTGTCGGTCATCCAGCACAACCCGGGCGTGACCTCGCGCCAGTTATGCGCGGCGCTGGGCCTGCAGCCGCCCAATCTGGTGGGCCTGATCCGCCAACTGGAAAAACGCGCGCTGCTGTTGCGCCGCCCGCATCCGCAGGACGGCCGCGCGGTGGGTCTGCACCTGAGCGCCGACGGCCAGCGCCTGATGCGCGATGCCGAACGCACCGCCGGCGAGATCGAGGCTGGCATCGTGGCGCACCTGAGCGCCAGCGAGCGCGCCACCCTGATCCGCCTGCTGCAGAAGGTCTACCGCCGCTGAGCGTCTAGACTTTCTGGCTTTGAACCCCACGGGACCCATCATGATCACCACCGCCAGCGGCCTGCAGTACGACGATACCACCCCCGGCACCGGCGCCGAAGCCCGCGCCGGCCAGCAGGTCACGGTGCACTACACCGGCTGGCTGTACAACAACGGCGTGCAAGGCGCCAAGTTCGACTCCAGCAAGGACCGCCGCGACCCCTTCGTGTTCCATCTGGGCGCCGGCATGGTGATCAAGGGCTGGGACGAGGGCGTGGCCGGCATGAAAGTGGGCGGCGCGCGCACCCTGATCATCCCGCCCGGCCTGGGCTACGGCGCCTACGGTGCCGGCGGCGTGATCCCGCCCAACGCCACCCTCAAGTTCGACGTCGAGCTGCTGGCGGTCGGCTGAGCCGGCTGCGCCCGCCCCCGGCCCGGCCGAGGCCATGGAGCGGGGCTTGAAACCCCCCCGCTGCGTCCCCATCTTTGCCGCACGGGAGCGGCCGAATCCGCCTGCCCGGGCCGCCACGGCCCCATCCACATCGCCATCCGACCGTCATGTCAGACACATCCCATCCGCAGGGTCCGACGCCCGCGGCACAGCCCGCCGGCGTGCGCACCCCCGCCGACGCCAGCCCCGAAGAGCGCGAGGCCGCGCAGGCGGCCCATGAGGCCCAGCAGGGCGACGCCCTGGCTGCCGCGCAGGCCGAAGTGGCCGTGCTGCAGGCCAAGGCCGCCGATCTCGTCGACCAGTTCCTGCGCGCCAAGGCCGAGGCCGAGAACGCCCGCCGCCGCGCCGAGGACGAGGTGTCCAAGGCCCGCAAGTTCGCCATCGAATCCTTTGCCGAGAGCCTGCTGCCGGTGTGCGACAGCCTCGAGGCGGGCCTGGCCATCCAGAACGCCACGCCCGAGCAGATCCGCGAAGGCGCCGAGGCCACACTGCGCCAGCTCAAAAGCGCGCTGGAGCGCAACAAGGTGCTCGAGATCAACCCGCCGGCGGGGACCAGGTTCGATCCGCACCAGCACCAGGCGATCAGCATGGTACCCCTGCCTGCCGACGCCAAGCAGGAGCCCAACACCGTGGTGGGCGTGCTGCAAAAGGGCTATCTGATTGCCGAGCGCGTGCTGCGCCCGGCGCTGGTCACGGTGGCAGCGCCCAAGTAAGGGCATGGGTCAGGGCTTGTCCCCCGGCAGCGCACAGCCTGTCCACCGCCCGCCCTTGAAAACTGCACCGCTTATCCACAAGTCACCCACATCCGAATTTCACTGAGTCTGGAGAACACACATGGGCAAGATCATCGGCATCGACCTGGGCACCACCAATTCGTGCGTGGCCATCATGGAGGGCAACACCACCAAGGTGATCGAGAACTCCGAGGGCGCGCGCACCACACCGTCCATCGTCGCCTACCAGGAAGACAGCGAAGTGCTGGTGGGTGCGTCGGCCAAGCGCCAGGCGGTCACCAACCCCAAGAACACGCTGTACGCGGTGAAGCGCCTGATCGGCCGCAAGTTCACCGAGAAGGAAGTGCAAAAGGACATCGACCTGATGCCCTACACCATCACCGCCGCCGACAACGGCGACGCTTGGGTGGAAGTGCGCGGCAAAAAGCTGGCCCCGCCGCAGGTGTCGGCCGAGGTGCTGCGCAAGATGAAGAAGACCGCCGAGGACTACCTGGGCGAGCCGGTCACTGAGGCCGTCATCACCGTGCCGGCCTACTTCAACGACGCACAGCGTCAGGCCACCAAGGACGCCGGCCGCATTGCCGGCCTGGATGTCAAGCGCATCATCAACGAGCCCACCGCCGCGGCGCTGGCCTTTGGCCTGGACAAAAACGAAAAGGGCGACCGCAAGATCGCGGTGTACGACCTGGGTGGCGGCACCTTTGACGTGTCGATCATCGAGATCGCCGATGTGGACGGCGAAAAGCAGTTCGAGGTGCTGTCGACCAACGGCGACACCTTCCTGGGCGGCGAAGACTTCGACCACCGCGTGATCGAGTACGTGATCGCGGACTTCCGCAAGTACCAGGGCGTGGATCTGTCCAAGGACGTGCTGGCCCTGCAGCTCCTCAAGGAGGCGGCCGAAAAGGCCAAGATCTAGC
>JBJTCL010000077.1:0-19575 GCA_046091865.1 Burkholderiaceae bacterium
TGATGTCCTCGGGCTCGACCTCGCCGAACAGTTCAGTCAGGCTGCGGTTTTGCTTGCTGCGCACCGCGGCGCCAAAGCCGATGCCCGACGCCTCGGTGCGATTCTCGACCACCTTTTCCAGGCCCGCGAATGCGCCGCCGCAGATGAACAGGATGTTGGTGGTGTCGATCTGCAGAAAGTCCTGATTGGGGTGCTTGCGCCCGCCCTGCGGCGGCACGCTGGCCATTGTGCCCTCGATCAGCTTGAGCAGAGCCTGCTGCACACGCTCGCCCGACACGTCGCGGGTGATGCTGGGTTTGTCGGACTTGCGCGAGATCTTGTCGATTTCGTCGATATAGACGATGCCGCGCTGCGCGCGCTCGACGTCGTAGTTGCAGCTTTGCAGCAGCTTCTGGATGATGTTCTCGACATCCTCGCCCACATAACCCGCCTCGGTGAGCGTGGTGGCGTCGGCCATCACGAAGGGCACGTCCAGCATGCGCGCCAGCGTCTGCGCCAGCAGCGTCTTTCCCGAGCCGGTGGGCCCGATCAGCAGGATGTTGCTCTTGGTGAGCTCGACCTCGTCCTTCTTGGCCTTGTCCTTGTGCTTCAGGCGTTTGTAGTGGTTGTACACCGCCACCGCCAGCGAGCGCTTGGCCAGGTCCTGGCCGATCACGTAGTTGTCGAGGTTGGCCTTGATCTGCGCCGGCGTGGGCAGGTCATTGCGCGGCTCGGTGCTGGCCGCATCGGCCGGTACCTCGTCGCGGATGATTTCGTTGCACAGGTCGATGCACTCGTCGCAGATGAAGACCGATGGTCCCGCGATGAGCTTTTTGACCTCGTGCTGGCTCTTGCCGCAAAACGAGCAGTACAGGGTCTTTTCGCCGGAAGCGCCTTTTTTGTCGGCCATGGAATCCACAGTTGGCGGCCCGCACGCGCGAGCCTGGCTTCATGATACCGAAACGGGTGTGCCCGGCAGCCGACAGTGGCACCGGGCGGCAGCGCGCCGGCTCAGCCGCGCTTTTCGATCACCTGGTCGACCAGGCCGTAATCCTTGGCCTCGGCTGCCGACAGGTAGTAGTCGCGCTCGGTGTCGTTCTGGATCTTCTCCAGCGGCTGGCCGGTGCGGTCGGCCAGGATCTTGTTGAGTTGCTCGCGCGTCTTGAGGATCTCGCGGGCATGGATCTCGATCTCGGTGGCCTGGCCCTGGGTGCCGCCCAGCGGCTGGTGGATCATGACCTTGCTATTGGGCAGACAAAAGCGCTTGCCCTTCTCGCCAGCGGCCAGCAGGAACGCGCCCATGCTCGCGGCCATGCCGATGCACAGGGTCGACACCGACGGCTTGATGAAGTTCATCGTGTCGTAGATGGCCATGCCGGCGCTCACCGAGCCACCCGGCGAGTTGATGTACAGCGAGATGTCCTTGTCGGGGTTCTCACTTTCCAGGAACAGCAGCTGCGCCACCACCAGGTTGGCGGTTTGGTCGTTGACCGGCCCCACCAGAAAGATCACGCGCTCCTTGAGCAGACGCGAGTAGATGTCGTACGACCGCTCGCCGCGACCGGACTGCTCGATGACCATCGGGATCAGGCCCAGGGCCTGGGTCTCAAGTGCGCTCAATTGTTCTCTCCTGAAATCGGTGTGCATGTGCCGCTGCAAGCAAATGGGGCCTGAGCGATACGGCTCAAGCCCCATTGTGATGGATTTGCAGGGCGGCCCGCGCCCTGCGCAGGTACGGGTCAGCCCTGGCCCATCAGCTCGTCAAAGCCCAGCGTCTTGTCGACCGTCTTGGCCTTGGACAGCACGAACTCGGTGACGTTGTTCTCGATCACCATGGCCTCGACCTCGGCCAGACGGCGGTTGTCGCTGTAGTACCAGCGCACCACCTCGGCGGGCTTCTCGTAGCTCGACGCCAGCTCGTCGATGTGGGCCTTGATCTGCTCGGTCTTGGCCTGCAGGTTGTTGGCGCGCACCAGCTCGGCCACCACCAGGCCCAGGCGCACGCGGCGCTCGGCCTGCGGGCGGAACAGATCGTCGGGGATGGGTGCCTTGTCGGCGTCCTTGATGCCGCGCTGCTTGAGGTCTTCGCGGGCGGATTCGACCATGCGGTCGAGTTCGGCCTGCACGCTGCTCTTGGGCAGGTCGAGTTCGGCGTTGGCCACCAGCGCATCCATCACCGCGCCCTTGTTGCGCGAGATCAGGCGGAACTTGAGCTCGCGCTCGAGGTTGGCGCGGATGTCAGCGCGCAGCGCCTCGACCGTGCCACCGGCCACGCCCAGCGTCTTGGCAAAGGCGTCGTCGACCAGCGGCAGGTGGGCAGCTTCGATCTTCTTGACGGTGACCAGGAAGTCGGCCGTCTTGCCCGCCACGTCCTTGCCGTGATAGTCGGCTGGAAACGCCAGCGGGAAGGTCTTGCTTTCGCCGGCCTTCATGCCGCGCGAGGCTTCCTCGAACTCCTTGAGCATCTGGCCTTCGCCCAGCAGGAACTGGAAGGCCTCGGCCTTGCCGCCTTCAAACGGCTCGCCGTCGATCTTGCCCTCAAAGTCCACCGTCAGGCGGTCGCCGTCCTGCGCTGCGTCGGCCTGCGCGCGCTGCGCGAAGCTGCGGCGCTGCTTACGCAGGATCTCCAGCGTCTTGTCGATGGCCGCGTCGTCGACCTGCGCGCTCACGCGCTCGATCTCCACGCCGGTCAGGTCGCCCAGCTTCACCTCCGGGAACACCTCGAACACCGCGTCAAAGGCCAGCTGGCCTTCGGGCGCACCTTCCTTCTCGGTGATGCGGGGCTGGCCGGCCACGCGCAGCTTGGCCTCGCTGGCGGCTTGAGCGAAGGCCTCGCCCACCTTGTCGTTCATCACCTCGTAGTGCACCGAGTAGCCGTAGCGCTTGGCCACGACGTCCAGCGGCACCTTGCCGGGACGGAAGCCGTCCATCTTGACCGAGCGCGCCAGACGGCGCAGGCGCGAGTCAACCTCGGTCTGGATGGTGCCCAAGGGCAGCGTCAGGGTGATCTTGCGCTCGAGCTTCTCGAGGGTTTCAACAGTGATGGCCATGTCAGTTCTCGGTTTGACAAAGGGTTGCAGCGACGCGGTCGCAGCAAGGATTCAAGCGTGGTGCGCGGGGTCGGACTCGAACCGACACGCCCGTGAAGGCGTCAGGACCTAAACCTGGTGCGTCTACCAATTTCGCCACCCGCGCGCCGTGTCTAGGGCATGGCAGGCGTCGCGATGAACGCTGCGCCTGCCCGGAGGAAATCGGCGAACCCGGCATTTTAGCCGGGCAGCGGCCGTCGCCCATTACCCTGACGGCCCCCGGGGCGGGTGGCGCCGTCAGGCGGGTTCGCGCTTCACCCGGAACCACGCGGCGTACATTGCCGGCAGCGCCAGCAGCGTGAGCACCGTGGCCACCACCAGGCCGCCCATGATGGCCACCGCCATCGGCCCCCAGAACACCGAGCGCGACAGCGGAATCATCGCCAGCACCGCGGCGGCGGCCGTCAGCACGATGGGGCGCAGGCGGCGCACCGCGGACTCCACGATCGCCTCCCAGGCCGGCACGCCGCGGGCACGGTCCTGCTCGATCTGGTCGATCAGGATCACCGAGTTGCGCTGGATCATGCCCATCAGCGCGATCACGCCCAGCAGCGCCACGAAGCCGAACGGCCGGTTGAGCAGCAGCAGCGCCGCGGCCACGCCCGCAATGCCCATCGGGCCGGTCAGGAACACCAGCAGCGCGCGGCTGAAGCTGTGCAGCTGCAGCATCAGCAGCGTGAACACCACGAACAGCATCAGCGGCACACCCGCCGCGATGGACGCCGAACCCTTGGAGCTTTCCTCCACCGCGCCGGCCACCTCGATGCGGTAGCCCGCGGGCCACTTGGCCTCCAGCGCACGCAGCGCCGGCAGCAGCTCGGCCGACACGGTGGCGCCCTGCAGGCCATCGGCGATGTCGGACTGCACCGTGATCGCGTAGTCGCGGTTCTCGCGCCACATCACGCCCGGCTCCCAGCCGAACACCGGGCTGGCGATCTGCGACAGCGGAATCGAGCGGCCGCTGGACGTGGGCAGGTAGGCGTTGGCCAGGTCGGTGATCGCGTCGCGCTCGTCGCGCGGCTGGCGCAGCACGATCTCGATCAAGCGGTCGCCCTCGCGGTCCTGGCCGATGGCGGTGCCCGACAGCAAAGTGCGCGCGGCCTGCGCGATCGACTGGCTGCTCACGCCCAGGGCGCGCGCCTTGGCCTGGTCGACCTCGAGCCGCAGCACCTTCACCGATTCGTTCCAGTTGTCGTTAACGCCGCGGGTGTTGGGGCTGTTGCGCATGGCGGCCTTGACCTCATCAGCGCGCGCGCGCAGCTGCGCCGGGTCGGGGCCCACCACACGGAACTGCACCGGGTACGGCACCGGCGGGCCGTTGGGCAGCAGCTTGACGCGGCCCCGCGCCTCGGGGAACTCGGTGGCCAGCAGGCCGGGCAGCGCCACACGCAAGGCCTCGCGCGCCTTCAGGTCCTGCGGCAGCACGATCAGCTGCGACACATTGCTTTGCGGAAACACCTGGTCCAGCGGCAGGTAAAAGCGCGGCACGCCCGAGCCCACCCAGGTGGTCACCGACTGCACGCCCGGCTGTTGCGCCAGACGCTTTTCGACGCGGCGGGCCACTTCTTCGCTGGCCTCGAACGGGCTGCCCTCGGGCAGCCACAGGTCCACCAGGATCTCGGGGCGGCTGGAGTCTGGAAAGAACTGCTGCTGCACCTTGCCCATGCCCACCACGCCCAGCGCCAGCGTCAGCACCGTGGCGCCGATGGTGATCCAGCGGTGCTGCACGCACCAGTCCACCGTGCGGCGAAAGCGGCTGTAGAAGGGCCCGTCAAACAGCTCGTGCGGCGCGCCGGAGCTGGCTGCGTCCCTGGCATGCGGCGGCGCCTTCAGCAGACGGGTGCCCAGGTAAGGCACGAAGTACACCGACACCCACCAGCTCAGCAGCAAGGCGATCACGGTGACGGCAAAGATCGCAAAGGTGTATTCGCCCGTCACCGAATTGGCGATGCCGATCGGCAGAAAGCCCGCAGCGGTGATCAGGGTGCCGGTGAGCATGGGCATGGCGGTGATCTCGTAGGCAAAGGTGGCGGCACGCACCTTGTCGTAGCCCTCCTCCATCTTGCGCACCATCATCTCCACCGCAATGATGGCGTCGTCCACCAACAGGCCCAGCGCAATGATCAGCGAGCCCAGCGAGATCTTGTGCAGACCGATGCCAAAGTAATGCATCGCCAAAAAGGTGACGGCCAGCACCAGCGGAATGGTGATGCCCACCACCAAGCCCGGGCGCATGTCCACGTACCAGCGCTTCCACCACGGGTGCTGGCCGGCCCGCTTGTGCAGGCCCAGGCTCAGGAAGCTGACCGCCAGCACGATCACCACCGCCTCGACCAGCACCTTGACGAATTCATTGACCGAGGTGGCCACCGCGCGCGGCTGGTCTTGCACCTGCGACAGCGTCACGCCGGCCGGCAGCGCTTTCTGGATGTCGGCCGTGGCCACACGCAGCGACTTGCCCAGCGCGATGATGTCGCCGCCCTTGGCCATGGACACGCCGAGCGCAACCACCTCGCGGCCCTGGTGCCGCACCTTCACCTGCGGCGGATCGATCGGTCCGCGCGACACCTGGGCGATGTCACCCAGCCGCAGTTGCTGGCCCGACGCGCCGCGGATGGGCAGCGCACGCAGCTCGTCCAGCGACGCAAAGGCGCCCGCCACCCGCACCTGCACCGTGTCCTGCGGCGTGCGCACCAGGCCGGCGCTGTCCACCGCGTTTTGCTGCCCGATCTGCGACAGCACCTGCGGCATGTCCAGCCCGAGCTGCGCCAGCCGCTTTTGCGATATCTCGACGAACACCTTCTCGTCCTGCACGCCGAACAGCTCAACCTTGGCCACGTCCTTCACGCGCAGCAGTTGCTGACGCACCGCATCGGCAAAGTCGCGCAGTTCGGCGGGGCTGAATCCATCGGCCTCCAGTGCGTAGATCACCCCGAACACATCGCCAAACTCGTCGTTGAAGAACGGCCCCACCACGCCGGCGGGCAGGCTGGCGCGCATGTCGCCCACCTTCTTGCGCACCTGGTACCAGATCTGCGGCACCTCGCCGGGCTTGGACGAGTCGCGCAGCTGAAAGATGATCTGCGCCTCGCCGGGCTTGGAATAGCTGCGGATCTTGTCGGCGTGCGGCACTTCCTGCAGGGTGCGCTCGATCTTGTCGGTCACCTGCCCGGCCACCTGCTGCGCCGTCGCCCCGGGCCAGTAGGCCCGCACCACCATCGCACGGAAGGTGAACGGCGGGTCTTCGTCCTGACCGAGCTGGAAGTACGCGGCAAAGCCCAGCACCATCAGCACCACCATCAGGTAGCGCGTCAGCGCGGGATGCTCGATGGCCCAGCGCGACAGATTGAAGCGGCGTTCGTCGGGCTGCGCCGGCGGGCTGCCGGCGGGCGGCATGGAGGATTCACTCATCGCTGATACCGCCTCACCTGGACGCGGGCTGCGTCGGCTGCCACACCGTGACCTTTTGCCCCGGTTGCAGCACATGCACACCGGCGGCCACCACCTGCTGGCCAGGCTGCAGGCCGGCGGCGATCACCACCTCGTTGCCATCGGCACCGGCCACCTGCACCGGCTGCGAGCGCACCGTGCCAGTGGCGGCGTCGTACACCCACACCGCGCTGGTGCTGCCCTCCTGGCGCACGGCGCTGGTGGGCAGCTTGATGGCGGCGACAGCCGACGACGCGGCACTGTCCATCACCACATTCACCGTGGCACCCAGCGGCAGCGCGGCGTTGGCGGGCAGCGCGGCGCGCACCGCAAAAGTGCGCGTGACCGGGTCGGCACTGGCGGCCACCTCGCGCACCGTGGCGCGCAACGCATCGCTGCCACCCACCGCGCGCACCTGCACCGCCGCACCCGCACGCAGCGACTGCACCCGCGACTCGGGCACGGCAAACACCGCATCGCGCGGACCGTCGTGCGCCATCCGCACCACCGGCATGCCGGCGCTCAGCACCTGCCCCGGCTCGGCCTCCACCGCAGTGATCACGCCGGCCGCATCGGCCAGCAGGCGGGCGTAGCCGCTCTGGTTGGCTTGCGTGGCCAGTTGTGCACGCGCCTGCGTCAACTGCGCATCGGCCGCCTTGAGTGCCGTCTCGCGCCGCTCCAGCTCGGCACCGCTGATGAAGTTCTGTTCGCGCAGCGCCGCAAAGCGCTTGAGGTCGGCCTCGGCCAGGTCGCGCTGCGTCTGCGCAGCGGCAACCGCCGCCTTGGCTGCGTCCACGCCCAGTTGATAGTCGCGCGCATCGATTTCGGCCAGCGGGTGAAGGCCGGCCAGTTGCTGGCCGACCTCGGCCGTGCGGCGCAGCAACTTGCCCGGCACCTGAAAGCCCAGCCGCACCTCGCTGCGGGCGCGCACCTCGGCTGAATATTCGGTGCGCGCGTCCAGCGTCTGCGGCCCCACGGTCAGCAACTTCACCGCGCGCAAGGGCTCGGTGGCCGGTGGCGCCGGCTGGCAGCCCATCAACAGGGCCGACAGCGATGCGGCGGCGGCCATCACATACTTGGACATGAACGATTCCTGGGAGGGGACGGCTGCGGGGGCGCGACACAGCCTCCGGCAACAAAAATTACTGACTGACTGGTTAGTAATCTAGAAGGATGGCCAATCCCTGTCAAGCACAATGGCTTGGGTGAAGGCCTCACCCGTCGAGCATTACGAGAACTTTCCAGTCGCCTCGTGGCTGTGTCCCCCCGCGCTGCGGGCGCCGATTGCGGCCATCTACCACTTTGCGCGCACCGCCGACGACATCGCCGACGAGGGCGATGCGTCCGCCGACTGTCGCCTGGCCGACCTGGCTGCGTACCGGGCTGAACTGATGGCCTGTGCGGCGGCTGACGTGGCGGCTGGTTCGGCAGACGCACCTTCAAAACCTGCCACGCGCTGGCCCCAGGTGTTCGTGCCACTGGCCGACGCCATCGCGCAGCACCGGCTGCCACTGAACCTGCTGGCCGACCTGCTGAGTGCCTTCGAGCAGGACGTGCGCAAGACCGACGCGGGCGAGACCTACCGCAACCGCGACGAACTGCTGCACTACTGCACCCGCTCGGCCAACCCGGTGGGCCGCCTGCTGCTGCATCTGTGGGGCATCGACGACGAACGCTCGCTGCAGCAAAGCGACACCATCTGCACGGCGCTGCAGTTGATCAACTTCTGGCAGGACCTGGGCCGCGACATCGCGCGCGGGCGGCACTATCTGTGCGACGCCGACCTGGCCGCGCACGGCATCCGTCGCAGCACTGTGACACCGGGGGCCGACACACCCGCCACGCAGGCGCTGGTGGCCGATCTGCTGCGCTGGGCGGTGACGCTGATGCACCAGGGCGCGCCACTGGCCTTGCGGGTGCCCGCGCAGGCGGGCTGGCGCGCCGGATGGGAACTTCGCCTGGTGGTGCAGGGTGGCCTGCGGGTTGCCGAGCGCATCGCGCAAGGCGGGCATCGCAGCCTGTCGCAGCGCCCGACCGTCGGCAAGGCCGACCTGCCGGTCTTGCTGTGGCGCGCGTGGCGCATGCGTGGGTGAGCCCACTGGCCCCGCTGAGCACGGCCCGCCACCGCCCCACGGCGTGCACCGGCCCGCTGCGGCGACAATGCGGGCGTCCACGACGCCACCCATGACGCCGCAAGACTACGTTCAGCAAAAAGCCGCCACCTCGGGCAGCAGCTTTTATTACGCCTTTTTGTTCCTGCCGCCGCCGCGCCGCGCTGCCATCACCGCCTTTTATGCCTTCTGCCGCGAGGTGGACGATGTGGTGGACGAGGTGGAAGACCCGGGCGTGGCGCGCACCAAGCTGGCCTGGTGGCAGCGCGAGGTGGCGCAAGCCTACGCCGGGCAGCCCACGCATCCGGTGATGAAGGCGCTGATGCCGCTGGCCGCCGACCACCGCATCGAGGCGCGGCACCTGCAGGCGGTGATCGAAGGCTGCGAGATGGACCTGGAGCAAACCCGCTATCTCGACTACCCGGGCCTGCAGCGCTACTGCCACCTGGTGGCTGGCATCGTCGGCGAGGTGGCGGCGCGCATCTTCGGCCAGACCGACGAGCGCACCACCGAGTACGCGCACAAGCTCGGGCTGGCCTTCCAGCTGACCAATATCATCCGCGACGTGGGCGAAGACGCGATGCGCGGTCGCATCTACCTGCCCATCAGCGAACTGCAGCAGTTCGACGTGAAGGCGCACGAGATCCTGCAGCGCCTGCACACGCCCCACTTCGTGGCACTGATGCAGTTTCAGGCGCAGCGGGCGCACGCGCTGTACGACGAAGCCCTGGCGCTGCTCCCTGCGGCCGACCGGCGCAGCCAGAAGCCTGGCCTGATGATGGCCAGCATCTACCGTACGCTGCTGCGCGAGATCGAGCGCGACGGCTTTCAGGTGCTGGACCGCCGCACCAGCCTGACACCGCTGCGCAAGCTGTGGCTGGCGTGGAAGGTGCAGGCCCTCGGGCGCCTGTGAGCGCGCTGCACGCCGCTCCCGTGCACACCCCGCTCACCACAGCAGCCATGGCTTCGCGCATCGCCATCGTGGGCGCCGGCTGGGCCGGTATCGCCGCTGCGGTGGAGCTGACCGCGCGCGGGCATGCCGTGACGCTGTACGAAGCCGCCCGCGTGGCTGGCGGCCGGGCACGCCGCATCGGCGGCACCGATGACAAGGACGGCCATCACGCCAAGGACGCGCTCGACAACGGCCAGCACATCCTGATCGGTGCCTACACCGAGACGCTGGCACTGATGCGCCGCGTGGGTGTGGACCCCGATCGTGTGCTGCACCGTCAGCCTTTGGCCCTGCAGCACCCGGATGGCAGCGGCCTGCGCCTGCCCGATCTGCCCGCGCCATGGGACGTGGCCATCGGCGTGCTGCGCGCCCGTGGCTGGAGCCTGCGCGACCGCTGGGGCCTGCTGCGCGCCGCCGCGGGCTGGCGCGCCTCGGGCTTTGCCTGCGACCCTGCATGGACGGTGCAGCGCTTGTGCGATGGCCTACCGCCATGCGTGATGGCCGAACTGGTCGAACCCCTGTGTGTGTCGGCCCTGAACACGCCTGCCGATCAGGCCTCGGCCCAGGTGTTCCTGACGGTGATGCGCGATGCGTTGCTGGGCCCGCGCGGCAGCTCGCACCTGCTGATTCCGCGCTGTGACCTGAGCGCCCTGCTGCCCGAGCCGGCAACGGCATGGCTGCAGGCGTACGGCGCGCAGGTGCGGCTGGGGCAGCGCGTGTCGACCCTGACGCGCGTCACGACCCCACAGGGCATTGCGGCACACAGCACGGCGGCGGACGCACCGCGCACCGCAGCGTGGCAGGTCGAGCAAGACCTCTTTGATGCGGTGGTGCTGGCCTGCCCCGCCTGGGAGGCAGCGCGGCTGGTGTCGCAAGCGGCACTGGCCGGTGATGACACGGCGCATGCAGCGCATGAGGCACAGCTGCGGGCCTGGGCCAAGGCCGCCGCATCGCTGCGCCACGAAGCCATCACCACGGTGTACCTGCGCGGCGTGCCTGCCCTGCCCGAGCCGATGTGGAGCCTGCGCAGCGGGCCCGGAGCGCCCGCGCAGTTCGTGTTCGACCGCGCGCAGCTCATCGACGACGGTGGCTCAGACAACGTGAAGGCCTTCGTGATCAGCGCAAGCGACGGTGACCGCGATAGCCTGACGGCACAGGTGATGCAGCAGGCCCAAGCCCTGGGCTGGCACAACCTGCAGCCGGTGCAGACGGTGGTGGAAAAGCGCGCCACCTTTGCCTGCACGCCCGGCCTGCAGCGCCCCGCGCGCGCGGTCGCGCCCGGCCTGTGCCTGTGGGCCTGCGGCGACTACACCGAAGGCCCCTACCCCGCGACGCTGGAAGGCGCGGTGCGCAGCGGGCTGGCGGTGGCGGATGCCGTAGAGGGTGCGGTGGCGGGTGCCGTGGAGGGTGCGGTAGCGCCCAGGCTCAGGCCAACACCCGATCGCACAAGTCCGACAAGGTTGCCACCGTAAGGTGCGGCCGCGCGTCGGCATGATGGCCCGCGCCCTGTTCGGTGAGCTTCGCGTGCCAGTCGTGTCCATCGCGGTTCACCCACACCGCCTGCATGCCGCTGTTCACCGCGCCCACCACGTCCAGGTGCGCGTCGTCGCCCACATGCAGCACCTCGTGCGGTGCCACGTCCAGCGTCTGTGCCGCGGCATGAAAGATGCGCGCATCGGGCTTGGCCACGCCTGCGCTCTGCGCACTCACCGCCGCCTGAAAGTAGCGGCGCAGCCCCACACGCGCCAGGTCGGCATTGCCGTTGGACAAACTCACCAGCGGAAAGCGCGCCGCCAGCCGCGCCAGCGAGGGCAGCGCATCGTCGAAAAACTGCACCCGCTGCCGCTCGGCAAAAAACACGTCGAAGGCCGGCTCGGCCAGCGCGGGCTCGTCGCCGCTGCGCTGCAGCGCCAGGCGGATCGATTCGCGACGCAGTGCGCTCAGGTCGGTGCGCCACTCGGGGCGGGCGGCCTCCACCTCCATGCGGATGGCCCGCAGCGCATGCACATCGGCAAACATGGCGGCGGTGCGCGGCGCATGCTGCTGCAACCAGTCGTGCAGGGCCTGTTCGGCACGGCGGATGGTGGGCCAGATCGGCCAGAGGGTGTCGTCCAGGTCCAGGGCGATGACCTTGATCCGATCGGTCTGCAGCATGGTCGGGGAGAATATCGCAATGGCCATGCAACCCGAACCCGCCTACCGCCACGGACAAGCCGCCAAGACCGGCGTCCTGCTGTGCAACCTGGGCACCCCCGACGCGCCCACCCCGGCTGCGTTGCGGCGCTATCTGGCCGAGTTCCTGTCCGACCCGCGCGTGGTCGAGATTCCGCGCATCCTGTGGTGGCTGATCCTGCACGGCATCATCCTGCGGGTGCGGCCCAAAAAGTCGGCTGCCAAGTACGCCAGCATCTGGACGCCCGAAGGCTCGCCGCTGCTGGTGTGGACGCAGCGCCAGGCGGCGCTGCTGGGCGAGCGGCTGCGCGAGCAAGGGCACTCGGTGCTGGTGCGCGCCGCCATGCGCTACGGCAATCCGTCGATCGCCAGCCAACTCGATGCGCTGAAGGCCGAAGGCGCCACCCGCATCCTGATCGTGCCGATGTACCCGCAGTACAGCGCCGCCACCACCGCCAGCGTGTTCGATGCGGTGTACGCCTGGGCCGGTCAGGCCCGCCAGCTGCCCGAGCTGCGCTTCATCAACCGCTACCACGACCAGCCGGCCTTTGTGCGGGCGCTGGCCGCGCGCATCCGGGCGGCATGGGGCGATGGCCCGCGGCCGCAGCAACTGGTGATGAGCTTTCATGGCGTGCCCGAGCGCACCCTGCTGCTGGGCGACCCGTACCACTGCGAATGCCACAAGACGGCGCGGCTGCTGGCGCAAGAGCTGGGGCTGAGCAAGGAGCAGTACACCGTCACCTTCCAGTCGCGCTTTGGCAAGGCCAAGTGGCTGGAGCCCTACACCGAGCCCACGCTGATCGCGCTGGCGGAGTCGGGCACACAGCAGGTGGACGTGGTGTGCCCTGGCTTTACCAGCGACTGCCTGGAAACGCTGGAAGAGATCAACCAGGAGGCGCGCGAGGCCTTCATCGAGGCCGGCGGCCGCGACTTCCGCTACATCCCCTGCCTGAACGACGCGCCCGAATGGATCGACGCCCTGGGCGAGGTGGTCAGCAGCCACATGGGCGGCTGGCCCACGCGGCAGGCGCCCGACCTGCAGGCGCTGGACGCCCAGCGTGCCGCAGCCCTGGCCATGGGCGCCAAGGACTGACGGGGATCGGCGGCAGCATGCGCCTGGACAAGTGGCTGTGGGCCGCGCGCTTTTACAAGACGCGCACGCTGGCCTGTGACGAGATCCAGCTCGGCCGTGTGCAGGTGAACGGCGCCGCGGCCAAGGCCTCGCGCGAACTGCGCGTGGGCGACACGGTGCTGCTGCGCCAGGGCTGGATGCAGCGCACGGTGACGGTGCAGGCCCTGAGCGAGCGGCGCGGGCCGGCCAGCGAGGCCCAGGCGCTGTGCGCCGAAACCGCCGAGAGCATCGCAGCGCGCGAGCTGGCCGCGCAACAGCGCCGCACCGCGCCCGAGCCGGCCTTGGCCATCACCCAGGGGCGCCCTACCAAGCGCGACCGGCGTGCGATGGATGCCGCGCAGGGGCGCGATCATGCTGCGCGTGAGGGCGACCGCGGCTGGGACGCGCGCTGGAGCGCATCGATCGACTGAGCGCGCCCCGGCCGCGACAGCGATGCGGGGTTTCACCATGGACCGCCGCAGCGGACTGTGGTCCACTCGGTGCCTTCCCTTTCTTTCTCGTACGAGGTTTCGCATGACCCTGAAGCAGCTCATCACCGCCGTCGTGGCCGCCGCGACCCTGGCCGGCACCGCGCAGGCCCAGCAGTTCTTCCGCATCGGCACCGGCGGCACGGCCGGGACCTACTACCCGGTGGGCGGCATGATCGCCAACGCGGTGTCGCAGCCCGGCAAGATCGTCGTCACCGCCCAGGCCACCAACGGCTCGGTGGCCAACGTCAACGGCATCGCCGGTGGCGCGATGGAATCGGGCTTCTCGCAGTCCGATGTGGCCACCTGGGCCTTCAACGGCACCTTTGCCTTCCAGGGCAAGAAGGTCGGCGACCTGCGCATGATCGCCAACATGTACCCCGAGAGCGTCCATCTGGTGGCGCGCAAGGGCCAGAACATCAAAAGCCCGGCCGACCTCAAGGGCAAGCGCGTGGCGCTCGACGAGCCCGGCTCGGGCACGCTGATCAATGCCCGCATGGTGCTGGCTGCCTACGGCGTGCAGGAATCCGACATCAAGGCCGAGTACATCAAGCCCAACCAGGCCGGTGACAAGCTCAAGGACGGCGCACTCGATGCGTTCTTCTTCGTGGGCGGCGCACCGGCCGGCGCGATCGCCGAGCTGGCCTCAAGCGGCGCGGGCATCGAACTGGTGCCGCTGACCGGCCCGCAAGCCGATGGCCTGCGCATGGCCAACCCGTACTTTGCGGTGGACACCATCGCCGCCGGCACCTACAAGGACGTGGGCGCCGTGCAGACGCTGGCCGTGGGCGCGCAATGGGTGACCAGTGCCAAGGCCGACACCGAGACGGTCTACCAGATCACCAAGTCGCTGTTCAGCGACGCCACGCAAAAGACGCTGCAGGCTGGCCATGCACGCGGCAAGTTCATCACCAAGGAGAACGCGGTCAAGGGCGTGGCCATCCCCTTCCACCCGGGTGCTGAAAAGTTCTACCGCGAGGTCGGGCTGATCCGATAAGCCCGCACCGCGCTGCTCGACCGCCCTGCCGCGGCGGCGCGCAGACGACCCGCAAGCAACACACAAGCACAGGGAGGCTTACCTCCCTGTTTGCTTTTTGAAGCAAGGACACGCATGACCGCACCCGCGCTCGACGCCCGGCAACTGCAGGAGCTCGAGGAGAAGTTCGATCCCGAGATGCGCTTTCGGCCCACGGTGCCGCCCGCCCTGGTGATCGTGAAGTGGCTGCTGATCGCGCTGTCGCTGTTCCACTTCTACACCGCGGGCTTTGGCCTGCTGCGCGAAACCACGCACCGCGGCGTGCACCTGGCCTTTGTGCTGGGCCTGATCTTTCTGGTGTTTGCCGCCGGCAAGAAGGCGTACGAGAACCCGCGCCCGCACAGCCTGTGGTCGCCCGGCGGCGTGCCGCTGGTCGACTGGCTGCTGGGCCTGGCCTGTGCGGCCAGCGTGCTGTACATCCCCTATGTGTTCGAGGATCTGGCCCTGCGCGTGGGCAACCCCGACTTCGCCGATGTGCTGTTCGGCTCCATCCTGTTCATCACCCTGCTGGAGGCCACGCGCCGCAGCATGGGCTGGCCACTGCCACTGATCGCCATCGGCTTCACGCTGTATGCGCTGCTGGGGCCGCATTTCCCCGGCCTGCTCAAGCACGCGGGCGCCAGCTGGAGCCAGATGATCAACCACCAGTACCTCACCAGCCAGGGCATCTACGGCGTGGCGGTGGGCGTGGTGGCCACCTATGTCTTTCACTTCGTGTTGTTCGGCGTGATGGCCACGCGCATCGGGCTGGGGCAACTGTTCCTGGACATCGCCTCCACCGTGGCGGGGCGCTACGCGGGCGGGCCGGCCAAGGTCAGCGTGTTCGGCTCGGCGATGTTCGGCACGCTGTCGGGCTCGTCGGTGGCCAATGCGGTCACGGTGGGCTCGCTCACCATCCCCGCCATGATCCGCGTAGGCTACAAGCGCGAATTCGCCGGTGCAGTGGAAGCGGCATCGTCCACCGGCGGGCAGATCACACCGCCGGTGCTGGGGGCGGCCGCGTTCCTGATGGTGGAGTTCCTCAACGTCTCGTACCAGACCATCATTGCCGCCGCGGTGGTGCCAGCCTTTATGCACTTCTTCGGTGTGTTCATGCAGGTGCACTTCGAGGCCAAGCGCTACGGCCTGCGCGGCCTCACCGACGAAGAAATGCCCAGGCTGCGCGAATCGCTGCGCCAGCGCTGGCCCACGCTGATCCCGCTGGTGCTGCTGATCGCCATTCTGGTGTCGGGCCGCACGCCCTACCTGGCCGCCTTTGTGGGCATCACCTCCTGCATGATCGTCGGCATGACCACGCAGGTGCGCGGCAACGGTGCTGCCAACTGGGCGCTGCTGGTGGTGCTGCACATCGTGCTGGCGGCCATCGCCTTCGTGGACTGGGGCACCCAGGGCGAGTGGATCAAGCTCGGCCTGTTCGCAGGCGGCAGCGTGCTGGCCTTACTGGGCTGGAAGCTCGCCGGTGTGCGCGGGCGCATCGATATGCCGGTGCTGGTGGAGGCCTTTGAAACCGGTGCCAAGTACGCCCTGGCCGTGGGCGCGGCAGCCGCCACCGTGGGCATCGTGATCGGGGTGGTCACCCTCACGGGTGTGGGCTTCAAGATCAGCTACATCATCACCAGCTGGGCCACCGCGATGGCAGGGTTTGCGTCGGCGGTCATTCCGGCGTCGCTGGCCAGCACGCAAGGCCTCACGCTGTTCGCGGCGCTGCTGATGACCGGTGTGGTCTGCATCCTGATGGGCTGCGGCATTCCCACCACCGCCAATTACATCATCATGGTGACGGTGGCGGCACCCACCCTGGTGCAAATGGGCGTGGAGCCGCTGGTGGCGCACTTCTTCGTCTTCTATTACGGCGTGCTGGCCGACATCACGCCGCCGGTGGCGCTGGCCGCCTACGCGGCCGCAGGCATGGCGGGCGGCGATCCGTTCCGCACCGGCAACACCGCGTTCCGGCTGGGGCTGGCCAAGGTGCTAGTGCCCTTCGTGTTCGTGTTCTCACCCTCGCTGCTGCTGGTGGCCAAGGGCTTCACGATGCACGACTTTGTGGTCACCTTCGTGGGCTGCCTGGCGGGCATCACGCTGCTGGCCGCTGCGCTCAGCGGCTACCTGCTGACGCTGATGAAGCCGTGGGAACGCTGGCTGTGCGCGGCCGCAGCGCTGCTGATGATAGCACCGGGCCTGACGATCACCCTGGTGGGGCTGGTGATGGTGCTGCCGGTGCTGGCGCGCCAGTGGCTGCAGCGCGACCGCGCGGGGATGCCAGCCGCGGGCTGATGTTCCCTGAGGTCCCGGTGTGCGGTCCCGGTGTGTGGTTCCGCTCTGTGTTGTCGCTTTGTGGTCTGCCCTTGAACTTCAGGCCGGGCTGGAACGCAGCCCGTAGATCTTGCCGTCGAGAAACAGGTACTCGGCGCGCAGCACCGCATCGCCCTTTTCGCCGGCAAAGGTAAAGCCCAGCAGCGCCACCGTGGCGCCCGCCTTGATCTCGGGCACCTTCCATTGCTCCATGCGGGTGAGCGGCGCCAGCTCGATCATCCAGCGGCGGTCGCGCCGCGTGGGCAACTGCGCGCGCGACAGCAGCGCCTTGCCGTCCACCGAGGCCACCTGCGCGGGTACCGCGCGTTGCGCCAGATCAGCGGGCAGCTTGAGGCCCGTGGGCAGGTCCAGCATCAGTTCGGCATGCGGATTGCGCCACTTCACCTCGGCGGCGCGGCCCTCCAGGTAGATCGGCCGATCCAGATCGAAACTGCTCCAGCCGTGATGCGCCAGGGCGCGGCCAGGGGAAACCAAGCTCAGCAGCCCGCCAAGGCTGGCAAGGGCCTGCAGGCAGTCACGTCGATGCATCACTGGTGTGGACATGGCGGGGCTCCTTTGGTGTGCGGTGGATTCATTGAGCGCAGCTTCAAGCGTACGCGATCCAGCGTCCACAGGCGAGCACCCCCAGCCAGATCACCGTGGACAACAGCATCGACACGCGCGCCGTGCGGTCCAGCAAGGTGAGTGAGCCGCGGGTATGGAACCACGCCGCGTTGCAGCCCGCCACCATCAGCAAGCCCATCTTGAGGGTGAAGGCGCGATTGGCCAGCAGCTCCTGCGGCTGGGTGGCAAACATCAGCACGCCGCTGAGCACCGCAAGGCCAAAGCCCAGCGCCACCAGCGACAGGCTTAAGCGCGCCAGCGGCTGCACCGGCAGATCGCGCCCCAGACCGAACACGCGCGACTCCAGCAGCACCAGATTGCCCAGCAGCAGCGCAATGCCGACCAGATGCACCACCTCGAGCGCGGGGTAGGCCCATGCGTGGGTGGCGAGGGCTTGAAACACGGTACGGTGTTCGCGGTGGATGCGGCTTGCAGCGTCAGGACGCTGATTCAACCCGCTGCGATTCTGGCCGATGCGCCGCCGGCGCGGCAGGCAGGGGCTGTGCGTGTTCGTACGCTGCGGGCGCTGTGATCAGCGGCACCGTGAAGCAGAAGGTGCTTCCCTGTCCCGGTGTGCTCTTCACGCTGATCTCGCCTTGCATCATGTGCACCAGCTGGCGGCAGATCGTCAGGCCCAGACCCGTACCACCAAAGCGACGGGTGGTGCTGCTGTCTGCCTGTGAAAACGGGGCAAAGATCACATCCAGCTGGTCGGGCGCGACACCGATGCCAGTGTCGGTGACGGCAAACCGCAGATGGCCTGGCGTGTCGTCGCCGGCGGGCGCGGTGCCCGCCCGCGTCACCTCCACCCGCACCGAGCCAGTGGGCGTGAACTTCACGCCATTGCCCAACAGGTTCAGCAGCACCTGCCGCAAACGCGTTGGGTCACCCTGCACGGTGGTCGGCACATCGGCGGCCACCTGCGCAGACAACGCGATGCCCTTGCCCGCGGCCACCGGCGACACCGTCCTGACGGCGGCATCCACCACATCGCGCACCGCAAAGGCCACTGACTCGAGCCGCATCTGCCCGGCCTCGATTTTCGACAGATCGAGGATGTCATTGATGATGGCCAACAGCGACGCCGAGCACTCCTGCACCACCAGAAGGTTGTTGCGCTGCTCCGGCGACAGCGGACCCTCGAGCGTCAGGGCGGTCCTGCCTACGATGCCGTTCATCGGAGTGCGAATTTCGTGGCTCATGGTGGCCAGGAACTGCGACTTGGCACGGCTGGCGGCCTCGGCCTCCTGCTTGGCCGCCAACATGGCTGCCAGCGCCGCTTCACGCTGGGCCTGTTCCTCGCGCATGCGGTCCAGGCTCTGGTTGACCTGACGCAGCAGGGCTGGAACGGGCAACAGGGCCGAGACGAACGCTGCCACGCTGATCATCCACATGCCGGCAGGCCGCCCGGGGAACATCTCAGGCAGGTCCACACCCAGATGCGGCAACAGCACCGCCGCCAGGCCAACCGACAGCAGCACTGCGGCAAACACCGCTGCGTGCGCAAACCCCAGCACCGCGCCCAGCACGGGCAACAGGCTGACCGCCACCGCGGCCGGCACTCCGGCGCTGCGCGACAGCAACCAGATGCCGCTCAGCACCACGATCAGCACGCCGGCATACAACTGCAGCGCCAACTGAGGCCGCCCGCTTCGCGCAATCCATCGACACCGCAACAGCGGCAAGCCCACGGCGGCCACCACCAGACCCGCACCCTGCGGGTTGGCAAAACCATGCGGCAGGAACACCAGCGCCAGTGCCACCACGCCCAGCAAGATCAGGTACAGGTCAAGTAACGCCGCACCAGCAAAGCGGCTTCGCGCTCGTCGAGCCGTGCGGGTGTGGTGGGCGAGGGTCTCACGTGCAAGGAAGGTGGCGTGCAAAAGTTCGCCGCGCAGACTAGCACGCCCAGTCAGTTGCATGGCCCGCTGCAGGCCGATGCACTGTCCCCTGCGCATCGCTGCCAGCACTCCTGCGGGTACGGTCGTCCGCGGCCGGTCGTTTTGGCCCGCCCATCCAACAGGGTAATCCCGTAATGGCGCGAGCACGCACCGCGACAAACCGCTCGGCGGATCGGGGCACAATCTGCGATGAAGGGCATGCCCCTTTCGAGCCCATACGTACAAGGAGATCACCATGCAAATGAACAAACGCGACTTTCTGACACTCAGCGCTGCCGCCGGCGCCACGCAGGCCGCTCCGGCCTGGGCGCAGGGCAAGCCCCTGTTCGACACCCTGAACATGTTCGTGCCGGCCGCCCCCGGCGGTGGCTGGGACGGCACCGCGCGCGCC
>JBJTCL010000078.1:0-29490 GCA_046091865.1 Burkholderiaceae bacterium
CACCGCGCTGCGCCCGCAGACCGACCGCTCCTACGGCAACTCCGACTTCGACCACGCCACCCGGCGCCCCGGCCCCGCGCACCAGCAGCAGTGGCGCTCGCGGCACGACCAGCCTGAGGCCGGCGCTGACCTCCGGCGCAAGGCCACCGACGATGCTGCGCTGAAGGTGTGCGTGATGTTCGACCACCCCATCGAGCGCGCGCCCTTCTGGGAGCGCCACCTGCTGCGGCTGGCGCGCTCGGTCAGCGGAGAGGCGTTGCCTGCGGCCACCGTCTGCTATGTGTGGGACGCGCTGCTGGCGCAGGGCACCGCGCTGCCCAATGCACATTCGCCGCGGGTGCGCTGGCTGGTGCTGCGCGGCGCCGACACGCCCACAGGCACCTGGCAGGTGGAGCAACGCCCGATCTGGGCCGACTTTCTCCGGCTTTTTGGCGACGAAACCGATCAGGTACCCGCGATCATCGGCGTGGCCGTCGGAGCCGACAGCGACAATGCGCAAGGGCGAAGCCTCGCCCATGTCGGGGACATCCGCTGGGCGCCCTGACGCGTAGTAGCCGCATGACTTCCACCGCCGTCCCCCTGCTTGTATCGCCTCCGGATGCGCCTGCTGCAGCAGCGGACACGGCAGGCCTGCCCGCGCGCAGTCTGGTGCTGTTCAACCACGACTTCGACCGCATCGCCTTTGATCGCGTGGCCGGGCGCTGGCCGCACCTGAGTGCCGGCTTTGACCTGTTCAGCTTCCCGAGCAACCTGCGGCTGGCGTGGTTTGACATGCAGCGCTTTGCCGAGCGCGCCGCACGGCGTGCACAGCGCCTGGGCGTGCGCGCGGTGCTGTCCAACCAGGAACAGTTTGGCGCGCTGTGCGCCGCACTGGTGGCCGAGCGGCTGGGCCTGCCGGGTACACCGGTGCAGGCGGTGCTGGCCTGTCAGCACAAGCTGCATGCGCGCGTGGTGCTGCAGCGCGTCTGCCCCGAGGCCAACATCCCCTTTGCGCGGCTGCAGGCCCGCTACGGTGACGACGTACCGCAGGGCCTGCGCTATCCGCTGTTCGTCAAGCCGGTGAAGGCCGCGTTTTCGGTTCTGGCGCGCACTGCACACAGCCGCGAGCAGTTGCAGGCACACACCCGCTTCGGTGCCTGGGAGCTGTGGGTGATCCGCCATCTGGTCGAGCCGTTTGAGCGCATCGTGCGCGAGCGTCTGCCGCAGGCCGGCAGTGCGCACAGCCTGATGGTCGAAACCCCCGTGCAGGCGCCGCAGTACAACCTGGACGGCTACGTGTACAACGGCGAGCTGCGCTCGCTGGGCGTGGTCGACGCGGTGATGTACCCGGGCACGCAAGCCTTCATGCGCTTTGAGTACCCGAGCCGCCTGCAGGCCGAGGTGCAGCAGCGCGCGGCCGATGTGGCACGGCGCTTTTTGCAGGCGGTGGGCTTCACCCACGGCCTGTTCAACATGGAGTTCTTTCACGATCCGGCCACCGGCAAGATCTCGGTGATCGAGTTCAACCCGCGCATGGCCTCGCAGTTCTCCGACCTGTACGAGCGGGTGGACGGTATCGAGCTGCACGCCATCGCGATGGCATTGGCGCACGGGCACGACCCAGCCACGCTGCCGCGCAAGGCGCCCACCGCGCAGGTGGCGGCGAGCTTCGTGTACCGGCAGTTTGGTGCGCCGCGCACCGTGGCGTCGCCCTCGGCGATGCGGCTGCGCGCGCTGCGTGAATGTTTTGCCGATGCCCTGCTGATGCCCTTTCCCAAGTCGCGCGGGTCGATCGAGCGCGATCTGAAGTGGCTGGGAAGCTACCGCTACGGCATCCTGCATCTGGGTGGCGACAGCCCGGCCGACCTGCGACGCCGCTGCGAGGTGGCCAGCAGCCTGCTGGGCTGGCCCGCGCCGTATGCCGAACACCATGCCGACCATCATGTCGACCATCATGCCGACCATCATGCCGAGCGCCATGCGGCACACCCTGCCGGTCACCGTGCCCAGCAGCTTGCCAGCGCCCACACCCCCTTGTCGATACATTCACCATGACCCGCACGCCTGCCACCCCCTCCACGCTGGGCCGCTTCGGCCGGCACCTGCCCAACCTGGCCCTGACCGTTCTGGCGGTGTCGGTGCTGCTGTCGGGCTGCAGCGCCATGTTGGCGCAGAACCCGTCCAGTACGCTGCAGCCGGTGAATGCGGTCAAGGCCGACACCGAGCAGCGCCTGATGCTCAAGGGCGCCGATGTGGTGGCCTATTTCACGCAGGGCCGGCATGTGCAGGGCACCGCGCAGTTTCGCAGCCAGTTCGAGGGCGTGGACTTCCGCTTTGCCACTGCAGAGCACAAGGCGCTGTTCGACCAGAACCCGCGGCGCTACCTGCCGCAGTACGGCGGCTACTGCGCCAACGGCATCGTGTACGGCATCCCCTGGGGCGGTGACGCCGACGCGTGGAAGATGATCGACGGCAAGCTGTACATCTTCGGCGGCCGTGCGTCGCAGGAGGGCTTTGAGCTCGATGTGCGCGGCAACATTGCGCTGGCCGACAAGTACTGGCGCGAAGAGGTGCTGGGCAGCAACAGCTTCGTGCAGCGCGCCTGGCGGATGACCTTCCGCGTGCCGCACTACAAGAGCGGCGACGAGCTTGCGCGTCTGGTGGCCGAGGCCAAGGCGAAGAAGTAAAGCGCCACGGCCCAAAGTTCGGTGCAGCACAGTGCAGCACCATGCCGCACGGCTCACCGCGCGCGGGCCCTAGCCCTGCGCCAGCAGGATCTTCAGGTCGTCGGCCAGGGCTTGTGGCCCGCTGCCATGGCGGGTGTACAGCCGGATGCGGCCTTGCGTGTCGTACACATAGCTGCCGGCCGAGTGGTCCAGCGTGTAGCTGGTGGGTGTCTTGCCTTCGACTTTTTTGTAATAGACCTTGTAGGCCTTGGCGGTGGCCGCGGTCTGCGCGTCGTCGCCACGCAGCGCCAGAAAGTCGGGCGCGAAGTTCGTCACATAGGCCTTGAGCACCTCGGCGCCGTCGCGCTCGGGGTCGAGCGTGATGAAGATGCCCTGCACCCGCTCACCGTCCTTGCCCAGCAACTGCCGCGCCTGCGCCAGATCGCTCATCGCGGTGGGACACACGTCGGGGCACTGGGTGAAGCCGAAGAACACCACCACCGCCTTG
The DNA here is from genome assembly GCA_046091865.1 of Burkholderiaceae bacterium. Lineage (GTDB taxonomy): Bacteria > Pseudomonadota > Gammaproteobacteria > Burkholderiales > Burkholderiaceae_C > JBDLRH01. The sequence goes on from JBJTCL010000078.1 coordinate 3,154, forward strand.
CCGCGAAAGTCGGCAATGCTGCGCGTCTGCCCGTTGAAGTCGGCCAGGCGAAAGTCGCGCGCGTAGTCGGCGCCGGTGATGTCGATGCCGCGGAACGAAGGCTTGTCCTGCGAGCAGCCGGTGGCCAGCACGCTGGCGCCCAGCAGCGACGCCAGCGCCAGCACATGGGTGCGACGGTTGGAGGTCATGTCAGAACAGATAGTGGTCGAGCAGCAGCGCCGCAAACAGCAGGCTCAGGTGCCACAGCGAAAAGCGGAAAGTGGCGCGCGCCAGCGTGTCGGAATAGTGGCGCCACAGGCGCCAGCCGTACACGCAGAACCAGCCGCTCAGGATGACGGCGCTGGCCAGGTACAGCCACGAGCTCATGCCGATCACGAAGGGCAGCAGGCAGGCTGCAAACAGGATGAAGGTGTAAAGCAGGATCTGCAGCCGCGTGAACTCGTTGCCGTGCGTCACCGGAAGCATCGGCAGGCCCGACTTGCGGTAGTCCTCCACCCGGTACAGCGCCAGCGCCCAGAAGTGCGGCGGCGTCCACAGAAAGATGATCAGGAACAGGATGAAGGCCTCGGGCCCCACATCACCGCGCAAGGCCGCCCAGCCCAGCACCGGCGGCATGGCGCCCGACGCACCGCCGATCACGATGTTCTGCGGCGTCAGCGGCTTGAGGATCACGGTGTAGACCACCGCATAGCCCACGAAGGTGGCAAAGGTCAGCCACATCGTGAGCGGATTGATCCACACATACAGCATCCACGAGCCCGCGGCGCACAGCAGCGCCGAGAACAGCAGCGTGTGCGTGTCCTTCAGCTCGCCCTTGGCGGTGGGTCGCCACGAGGTGCGCTTCATGCGCGCGTCGATGCCCTTCTCGACGATGCAGTTGAAGGCCGCCGCCGCGCCTGCCACCAGCCAGATGCCGATGCTGGCAATCAAGATCAGGCGCCATTCGCCCAGGGTGGGCAGGCCAGGCACCGCCAGCACCATCCCGATCAGCGCGCAGAACACGATGAGCTGCACCACGCGCGGCTTGGTCAGCGCGTAGTACTGCTGCCAGCGCGACGGCAACGCTACGGTGGCGGTGGACGGCGTGGTGCTCATTCAGGCTCGCATCATGCCGAAAGCGAAGACCTGCCCGCGCGCGCCTGCGGTGCCAGCGCCTGGTGGGCGGGCTGCGCACTGCGGCTGTCGCTCAAAGCCCAGGCCAGCACCGACACCAGCAGCGCCGCGCCGCCGGTGTGCAGCACCGCCGCCAGCAGCGGCCAGCCCAGCACCACGTTGCTCAGACCGGTGACGAGTTGCAGCAGCGCCAGCGCCAGCAGCGCCCGGGCCTGCGTGCGCAGCGCCGTGCGCCACAGCGCCCAGGCCTGCGCCAGCAGCAGCGCGAGCACACCGTAGGCGAACAGACGGTGGGTGTAGTGGATGGCGGTCAGCGCGGCAAAGGTCAGGTGCTCGCCGGTGCCCGTCTTGCCCAGTTCGCGCCAGACCTCAAAGCCCTGGCGAAAGTCCATCGGTGGCCACCACGAACCCTGGCAGGCCGGGAAGTCGGTGCAGGCCAGCACCGCGTAGTTGGTGCTGACCCAGCCGCCCAGGGCCACCTGCATCACCACCACCACCAGCGTGGTCCACATCAGCGCGCGCAAGCCGCCAGACACCCACGCGGGCTCGCGGCCGGCCGCGGGCTGGGCCTGGCGCGCCGCCTGCAGGGCCAGCAAGGCCAGCAGGCTCACCCCGCCCAGCAGGTGCAGGGTGACGATGGCCGGGAACAGCTTCATCGTCACGGTGAGGGCGCCAAACGCCCCCTGCATGCACACCCACACCAGGGTGAAGGTGGGCCACCAGGGGCTGATCGGGCTCGGCTCACCGCCCGCGCGGCTGCGGCGGTGCTGCACCCAGGCGATGGCGGTCAGCGCGATGATCAGCACACCCACGCCGGTGGCCAGGTAGCGATGGATCATCTCGATCCACGCCTTGCTGAAGGTGACCGGGCCGGTGGGCATGGCCGTCTGCGCCTCGCGGATCTCGTCGCTGGCGCCGATCGGGCTGGCGCTGCCGTAGCAGCCGGGCCAGTCGGGGCAGCCCAGGCCCGAGTCGGTCAGGCGCGTGAACGAGCCGAACAGCACCAGGTCGAAGGTGAGGAACAGGGTGAAGACGGTGAGTGCCTGCAGCCTGCGCGATCCGCCCTGGCCGCCGTCCTTGCGATGGCGCCAGCCAATCCACGCCAGCGGGCCCAGCGCGATCAGCACGCCCAGCAGCATCAGCCGCGCCAGCGGGGCCAGGTCGTACAGCGGCTGCGTGTCCATGCGAAAACTGATGCGCAAAACGGATGCGGATGCGGGCGTGGGGCCAGGTGCGGTGTCAGCGGCCGGCGCGGTCCCACGAATTGGATGCGCGCAGCAGCCGCTCGAGGTCGCGCTTGATCTTGCTGGCGCCTTCGGCGTCCACCTTCACGTCGGTGCGCAGCGCCGGAAAACGCATCATCCAGCGGCCCATCGGGTCGACCAGGTACAGATGGTCGGCCAGGTCGCGGCCCGCGGCCGGGGCCAGCCACGCCGACAGCTGCGCGGCGTCCACCCGCAGCACGGTGCCCTGCGCCAGCGCGGGCTTGAGCGCCTCGGGCACCGGCGCGTCATCGCTGATCAGCCAGACACAGTCCAGCCGGTCTTTCTCGCGGCCCAGGCCTTCGCGCAACTGACGCTGCAGGTACAGATGCCGCTCGCAGCGCGCATCGCAGGCACCAGTGCCCACGCTGATCAGCAGCCACTGGTCGCGCAGCGACTCCAGCGGCACCGGCTGGCCTTGCAGGTTGCGCGCCTGCACAGCCGGCAGGGTGCGCTGCGGGTCGATCAGTTCGCCATGGTTGCGCTTGGCCTCGGGCCGGATCACGTAGTAGGTGAAATACGAGGCCAGCACCGGCGCGGCACACACCAGCATCACCAGCAGCATGCGCAGGCGGCCGATGCGCGTCTGGCGCTGACCGCCGCCCAGCGCACTGGCGGCGTCGGGCAGGTCGTGCACCGTCAGGCCCAGCGGCGTATCGACGGCTTCGCCCGTGCGGCGATGGCCATCACGCGCGGCGGCGTCGGGGGGCGATGAGCTGGAACCAGACATAGAGGATCACGACCAGGGCGCTGAGCCCGAACCACTGGAATGCATAGCCGTAGTGCTTGTCGACGCCGCTGGCGATCTCGGGCCAGTCGCGGCGCAGGCCTTGCGAGGCCGCACCGGTTTCGAGCAACACGCCGGAGCGCACGTCGAGGCCATGCGTGCGTGCATGCGACTCGACATCCAAATTGTGCCGGATGGGGGAAGACCCCGAGCCGTCCGCCGTCTTGCCCGGCGCCGCCGCAGACGGGCTTTGCAACTCGAGCATGCGCGAGGGCGTGGCGGCCAGCCGGCCGATCACCTCCACCCGGCCCGTGGGCGTGTCCACCGGCGGCAGCTTGTCGGGTTGCACCAGATCGCGCGGCGCCCAACCGCGCTGCACCCACAGCAGGCCGCTGGCCGGTGCCTCCAGCGCCAGCGGCGTCAGCACATGAAAGCCGCTGCGGCCCTGCATGCTGCGGTTATCGAGGAACACGGTGTGCTCGGGCACCCACTGCCCGGCCAAGCGCGCCGGTCGGTGCACCTCAGCCAGCGGGTTGCGCAGTTCGGCGTAGGCGCGGTTGTCCAGCGCGGGGCGCTGGCGCTGCTGCTCGATGCGATCGTTGATGTCGCGCTTTTGCGCGGCGCGCGACAGCTGCCACAGGCCCAGGGACGCGGTGGCAGCCGCGGTGGCCAGCGCCGCCAGCAGGATCAGCCAGCGCTTCCAGGCAGGAACGACCGCGGGGCGCGCCATGTCGCGCGCTGCCCCAGCGGCAGCGTCGGACGAATCGTCGGGCGGTGGGTGGCCGGAGGGGTTCACGGGATAATCCGAGCGATGGGATACCTTGTCGCGCTGGCCTTCGTGGCCATTCTGGGCAGCCTGGGCGCTGCGTTGCTCTTCATGCTCAAGGACGGGCGCGACGGCAAGGCCAAGACCAGCAACATGGCCCGTGCGCTGGCGTTTCGCGTGGGCTTTTCCATCCTGCTGTTCCTGTGCGTGCTGCTGGCGTGGAAGCTCGGCTGGATCCAGCCCACCGGCGTGCCGGCCGGGCGCTGAAGGCTGCTGCGCATGTCACGCTGACCCCAGGGCCCTGCTGAGGCCCGATCACAAAAAAGGCGCCTCGCGGCGCCTTTTGGCTGGGCCGGGCCCACAGCAGTCATCACATCCAGTAGACGAGGATGTACAAGCCCAGCCACACCACGTCCACGAAGTGCCAGTACCACGCAGCGCCTTCGAAGCCGAAGTGGCGATCTGCGGTGAAGTGGCCCTTTTGCAGGCGCAGGGTGATGAACAGCAGCATCAGCATGCCCACGAACACATGGAAGCCGTGGAAGCCGGTGAGCATGAAGAAGGTGGAACCGAAGATGCCCGAGTTGAGCTTGAGGTTCAGGTCGGTGTACGCGTGGTAGTACTCGTAACCCTGCACGCCCAGAAAGGTCAGGCCCAGCAGCACGGTGATCCACATGTAGGTGATCGTCTTGCCGCGGTTGTTCTCGCGCAGCGCGTGGTGCGCAATGGTGAGCGTGACGCCCGAGGTCAGCAGCAGCGCGGTGTTGATGGTGGGCAGCCAGAACGGGCCCATGGTCTGGAAGGGCTCGACGATGCCGGCCGGCGAGGCGGTGGCACCGGCGGCGCTGCTTGGCCACAGGGCCTTGAAGTCGGGCCACAGCAGGGCGTTGTCCAGGCTGCCAAGCGCCGGCACCGAGTGGGCACGGGCCCACCACAGCGCCGCAAAGAACGCGCCGAAGAACATCACCTCGGAGAAGATGAACCAGCTCATGCTCCAGCGGAACGACAGGTCGATCTTGTAGCCATACTGGCCGCCCTCGCTTTCGCGCACGGCCTCGCTGAACCACTGGAACAGCACGAACAGCCACCAGGCCAGGCCGAAGAACAGCGAATACATGCCCCAGCCGGCGCCGTTGACCCACTGGCCTGCGCCCAGGATCACGAAGAACAGGCCGATCGCCGCCATGACGGGATGGCGCGAGGAATGGGGCACGTAGTAGTACGGGGTGCCTTGCGTGGTGGAACTCATTGCTTCTCCTGGCTCTCTCTCAATCGTTGTGCTGCTGCGGTGGGCCGGCTTCAGCCCGCCACCCAGTGGACCAGCGCGATCAGCGCCCCCACGAACAACAGCGCGCCGGCGATGCCGACAGCGATGATGTGCAAGGGGTTGGCCTGCGCGAGGTCCTCGCGGTATTCACTGTTTTTGCGGATGCCCAGAAACGACCACGCCACCATGCGGATGGTGCGGCCGATCGAGGGGCTGGGCGTGCGGGGTGTATCCATGGACATGACGGCGCTCATCACGAGCGCGACTCCGCGCGCGCAGCCGCGCCGGGCATGATTTGCACGCTCTGCACGGCTTGTGGTGCCAGCTGCACCGCGGCTTGCGGCACCAGCGTGGACGACGGCGCCGCCGGTGTCTTGCCGCCCACCTCGAAGAAGGTGTACGACAGCGTGATGGTGGTGACGTCCTTGGACAGGCGCGGATCGATCACGAAGGCCACCGGCCACTGCTTCTTTTCGCCGGGCTCCAGCGTGTACTGGTTGAAGCAGAAGCACTCGAGCTTGTTGAAGTGCGGGCTGGCCTGCTTGGGCGCGTAGCTCGGGATGGCCTGCGCGGCCATGCTGCGGTTCTGTACGTTCTGGAACTCGTACATCACCGTGGCCAGTTCGCCCGGATGCACCTGGATCGAGCGCTGCGCGGGGCGGAACTCCCACGGGCCGCGGCTGTTGGCGTCGAACTCCACCGTGATCAGCCGCGACTTGTCGACCTGCGTATTGGCCACGTCGGCCCGCGTGCTGGCGCCCGGAATCTGCTTGTCGCCCAGGGCCAGGATGTTGATGCCGGTGACCTCGCAGATGGCGCGGTAGATGGGCACCAGCGCGTAGCCGAAGGCGAACATGCCGGCCGTGACGACGGCCAGCTTGCCCACCATGCGGAAGTTCTCGCGGCGGATGCCCACGTCAGCCCCCCAGCAGCACCATGCGGGCCATGAAGCCGAAGAAGAACACCAGCGCTACCGAGCCCAGGATCACCCCCAGGCGTCGGTTGCTGCGCTTTTGCTCGGGCGTCATCGCGGCCATCAGGTCAGGTTGGGTATGCCTGTGCGCAAGCGGGGATCAGCCCACCACCTTGGTGGCGGTGGCGTCGAGCTTGGGCGGATTCTCGAAGGTGTGGAACGGCGCCGGCGACGGCACTTCCCACTCCAGGCCTTCGGCAGCCTCCCAGGGCTTTTGCGATGCCTTCTCGCCCTTGCCCATCATGGTGGGCAGCACGATGAAGATGAAGAAGTACACCTGCGCCAGACCGAAGGCGAACGCACCCACCGAGGCGATGGCGTTGAAGTCGGCGAACTGCGCCGGGTAGTCGGCATAGCGGCGCGGCATGCCCGCCAGGCCCAGGAAGTGCATCGGGAAGAAGGTGACGTTGAAGGAGATCAGCGACCACCAGAAGTGAATCTTGCCGCGCGTCTCGTTGTACATCACGCCCGTCCACTTGGGCACCCAGTAGTAGTAGCCGGCAAACAGCGCATACAGCGAACCCGCCACCAGCACGTAGTGGAAGTGCGCCACCACGTAGTAGCCGTCCTGCAGCTGGATGTCGATCGGCGCCATGGCCAGGATCAGGCCGGTGAAGCCGCCCATGGTGAACACGAAGATGAAGCCCACCGCAAACAGCATCGGCGTCTCGAAGGTCATCGAGCCCTGCCACATGGTGGCGATCCAGTTGAAGATCTTCACCGCCGTGGGCACCGCGATCAGCATGGTCGCGTACATGAAGAACAGCTGGCCGGTCACCGGCATGCCGGTGGTGAACATGTGGTGCGCCCACACGATGAACGACAGGATTGCGATCGAGCTGGTGGCATACACCATCGAGGCGTAGCCGAACAGCTTCTTGCGGCTGAAGGCCGGCACGATCTGGCTGATGATGCCGAAGGCCGGCAAGATCATGATGTAGACCTCGGGGTGGCCGAAGAACCAGAAGATGTGCTGGTACATCACCGGGTCGCCGCCGCCTGCGGGGTTGAAGAAGCTGGTGCCGAAGTGGCGGTCGGTCAGCGTCATGGTGATGGCGCCGGCCCGCACCGGCATCCCGGCGATCAGCAGGTTGGCGGTGCTCAGCCAGGTCCACACGAACATCGGCATCTTCATCAGCGACATGCCGGGCGCGCGCATGTTGAGGATGGTCACGATGATGTTGATCGAGCCCATGATCGACGAGGCACCCAGGATGTGCATCGCAAAGATGGCCGCGTCCATCGACGGGCCCATCTGCAGCGTCAGCGGCGCATACAGCGTCCAGCCGGCAGCGGGTGCGCCACCGGGCATGAAGAACGAACCCGCCAGCATGATGGCCGCCGGAATCATCAGCCAGAAGCTGAAGTTGTTCATGCGGGCGAACGCCATGTCGGACGCGCCGATCTGCAGCGGAATCATCCAGTTCGCAAAGCCCACGAAGGCCGGCATGATCGCGCCGAACACCATGATCAGGCCGTGCATGGTGGTGAGCTGGTTGAACAGCTCGGGGTTGACCACTTGCAGGCCAGGCTGGAACAGCTCGGCGCGGATGCCCAGGGCCAGCACGCCGCCGACCATCAGCATCGCAAACGAGAACAGCAGGTACAGGGTACCGATGTCCTTGTGGTTGGTGGCAAACACCCAGCGGCGCCAGCCGTGCATCGCGCCATGATGGTCATCGTGCGCGTGGTCGTGATGATCGAGGACTGCACTCATCTTGGTTTCCTTGAATGATGCTTGGTGACGCTGTGATTACTTGCGCGCGGCCAGCACTTCAGCCGGCTGCACTACCTGGCCGGTCTTGTTCGACCAGCTGTTCTTGGAGTACGAAATGACCGCGGCGATGTCGGTGTCCGACAACTGCTTCCAGGCCGGCATGGCGCCGTTGTTCTGGCCGTTAAGCAGGATCGCGATGGTCTTGGACTTGTCGGCGTCCAGCACCACGGCCGATCCGTCCAGCGCCTTGATCGGGCCGGCGCCCTTGCCGTTGGCCTGGTGGCAGGCCGCGCAGTTGGCCGCGTAGACCTTCTCGCCGCGCGCCACGATGTCGTTGAGTGCCCAGACCTTGCTCGGGTCGTCGAGCTTGGCGGCCATCTTTTTCTTCTCGCCCTCGACCCACTTGGCGTATTCCTCCTGGGTCACCACCTTCACGTGGATCGGCATGTAGGCGTGTTCCTTGCCGCACAGTTCCTGGCACTGGCCGTAGAAGTCGCCGGTTTTTTCGGCGCGGAACCAGGTGTCGCGCACGAAGCCGGGGATAGCGTCCTGCTTGATGCCGAACGACGGCACCGCAAAGGCATGGATCACGTCATTGGCGGTGGTGATCACGCGCACCTTCTTGCCCACCGGCACGACCATCGGGTTGTCGACCTTGAGCAGGTAGTTGTCGGGCAGCGGTTGGCCCTTGGCACCGCTGTTGGACAGCTCGCGGTGGGCGTTGTCCAGGGTGGAGATGAACGAGATGCCCTCGCCTTCGCCCTTGATGTAGTCGTAGCCCCACTTCCACTGGTAGCCGGTCACCTTGACGGTGAGGTCGGCGTTGGTGGTGTCCTTTTGCGCGACCAGCACCTTGGTGGCCGGCAGCGCCATCAGGATCACGATGATGAACGGGATGACCGTCCACACCACCTCGACGGTGACCGACTCGTGGAAGCTTGCGGGCTTGTGGCCCACCGACTTGCGGTGCTTCCAGATGGAATAGAACATCACCGCGAACACGCCGACGAAGATCACGGTGCACAGGATCAGCATGAACCAGTGCAGCCAGTGCTGCTCTTCGGCGATCTTGGTCGCCGGCGGGTGCAGGTTGAGCTGGTTGACCGCGGGGCCACCCGGCAGGTCCTTGACGGCCCAGGCGGCGGTGGTGGCCCAGGCACCGGCGGCGGCGCCGGCGTGGCTCAGCAGGCTGGACAGCTTGCCGGTGATGGACTTCATCTTCTTCACTTCTGATGCCTCTTCAACTAAACCTCTGCCCCGCCACTGCGGGGGCCCCCTGCGCCGCTCATGCTGCACGCAAGGCCATGCGTATCTCGCGGGCCAGTGCCGGCCTCAGCTCGGGGCGCACATAGCGGCCCACGCTGACGGATCGACCCTTGCCCGACACCTCGATCAGCGAGCCGTCCCCGGCGCTGGGCTCCACACGGACCCACGCGCGGTCGAACTCGGCACGCTCCAGGCGTCCTGCATTCTCCAGTTCCACCACCAGCTGGGCGCCCTGCAGCGAGATGCGCTCGCCGTCGGTGGCATGGCGTGCGTGCACCACGAAGGCGATGCCCACGACGATCAGTTCCAGCCAGGTGAAGGGAAGCACCAGATGCGCGCCCTGGAACCAGAAGAAGGTTCCGATGCCCAGAGAGACCACGCACAGCGAGGCGTACAGCCAGCCCAGCTGGGCCGGTGTCACCGAGACGTTGCGCTTTAGGAACCAGTGGATGCCCTGGCCCGAGACGGTGGCGAAACGAAAAGCAAGATTCGACACGTTGACGCTGGGGACGCGGCAGTCCGATCGGTCGGCCTGCACGGGTTGGCGCGGGAAGATGCCCTAACTTCAGCCCGCGATTATAGAGCGGCCTTGCTGCACTGCGGCGCAAATTGCAGAACATCAGCGCGAACGCCTCAGCATGGTGCGCATGTCGCCCAGCGGCACCGCCGTTTCGGCACCCATGCGGGCCCGCGGCCCGGCCTTGAAAGCGTGGCCGTAAACGATCTCGAAGGTCAGCGCCAGGCGGCCATCCTCCCCCGGCTGCGCCGGCTGCACCAGACGCTCGGCCAGCACGGACAGCAGCCGCTGATGCCAGCGGCGCCCGCGCAGGCCGGCCCAGCGGTCGCGGTGCAGGTTGCCGCCCAGGGTGCGCAGTTCGGCCAGCAGGGCCTGTGGTGTGGCCCAGGTGAGCACGATGCGCTCCATGTCCATCACCGGCTCGGCAAAGCCGCCCTGCACCAGCATGTCGCCCCAGTCGTGCATGTCGGTGAACTCGTGCGCAGGCGGGCCCCAGCCCAGCTCGGCGTACAGCGTGCGCAGTTCGCGCAGGCTGTCGGGCCCCAGCGCCGAGAACATCACAAAGCCGTCCACCGCCAGCGCGCGGTGCCAGCGCGCCAGCAGCGCCTGCGGGTCGGCGCTGCGGTGCAGCGCCATGTTGGCCCACAGCAATTTCACCGCGCCCTCGGGCGGCTCGCCGGCCTGCAGCGGCGCCCCGCCCGCGCCCAGCCAGCGCTTCCAGGCGGGGGCACGCAAGCGGTCCACCACGTGCTGCGCGGCCTGCGGTGCGGCCAGCGACGCCGCGCCCCCCCCGTCGGTCGGGGCCGGGGCGCCACAGATCCAGCGCGCGGCCTGCGGATAGCGCTGCGCCACTGCCTGGTGCGCCTGCAAGCCACCGTTCCAGGGCGCCCAGTCGGCCCAGGCCTGCGGGGTGCGGCGAATCCACTGCAGGCGGTCCTGCATGCGCCGGCCCACCTCTTCGTGCAGCCAGGGGGCGTCGCCTTGCGGCAAACGAGCCGACCCATGCGCAGCCCAGTGCGCATCCCATCGCGCAGCGGCGACAGGATCAATCGAAGGGGGGCGCTGCGAGCTCATGCGGCACGAACCAGGGTTGGGGCCGGCAGTATATTGACCGCATGCCTGCCCACGCCCCTTTGCAGATGGCCGCCAGCGCGCTGCGGGCGTCGTCGCATGCGCTGATGCAGGCCCTGCCCAGCCGTTGCCGCATCTGCCGCGCGTGGCCGGCGCAGACGCTGTGCAACGCTTGCGTGCAGGCCTTCGCCCAACCGGTGCCGCGCTGCCGGCGCTGCGCCATCGCGGTGCCGCAAGGCGTTGACACCTGCAGTGATTGCCTGCGCCAGCCGCCGGCCATCGAGCGCTGCGTGGCCGCGGTGGACTACACCTGGCCATGGCCCGACTGCATCGCCGACTTCAAGTTCCGCGCCGATGCAGGCTTTGCCGACGCGCTGGCGCTGCTGATGCGCAGCACCCCCTGGGCCGAGCCCTTGCTCGAATCCTGCAGCCTGGTGTTGCCGATGCCGCTGTCGACTTCGCGTCTGCGTGAACGCGGCTTCAATCAGGCGCTGGAACTGGCGCGCCGCCTTGCGCCGCAGCGGTGTGACGCCACGCTGCTGATGCGCCTGCCCCCGGCCCATGAAGCCGCCGACGCGCCGGCGCAGCACACCCTGTCGCGCTCCGAACGCCTGCGCAACCTGCGCGGCGCGATGCTGGTGGACCCGCTGCGAGCGAACGAGGTGCGCGGTCAGCAGGTGCTGCTGATCGACGATGTGATGACCACCGGCGCCTCGCTGGAGGCCGCGGCGCAGGCCTTGCTGCAAGCCGGTGCGGCGGGGGTGCAAGCCCTCGTGCTGGCGCGCACGCCAGCACCCTCTTGATCGCCCTTGCTGGCGCGCACCCCGGCACCCGATTGACCTGTCTGCTGCAAGCCCCCCATGTTCCACGTCGTTCTGGTCGAGCCCGAGATTCCGCCCAACACGGGCAACGTCATCCGCCTGTGCGCCAACACCGGCTGCACGCTGCACCTGATCGAGCCGCTGGGCTTTTCGATGGACGACCGCCACATGCGGCGCGCCGGGCTGGACTACCACGAGTACGCCGAGGTGCGCCGCCATGCCGACTGGCCGGCGTTTGTGGCGTCACAGCAGCCGCGCGCCGATCGCATGTTTGCGCTCACCACGCACGGCACGCGCAGCACCCACGAGGTGGCCTTTGCGCCGGGCGACTGGCTGGTGTTTGGCGCCGAGACGCGCGGCCTGACCCCCGCCTTGCGCGAATCGTTTGCACCGGCGCAGCGCCTGAAGCTGCCGATGCGCGCGGGCCAGCGCAGCCTGAACCTGTCGAATGCGGTGGCGGTGACGGTGTTCGAGGCGTGGCGGCAAAACGGCTTTGCCGGCGCAGCACCGGTCGCTGCGCCAGCGCCGCCGCAGGCTCAGGGGTAGCGGCGCGCCACCGACTCGGCCACGCACACCGGCCGGTCTGCGCCCTCGCGCTCGACGATGGTGCTCCACACCATCTGCACGCCGCCGTTGTCCACCGGGTCGCACGACAGCAGCGTCATGCGCCCGCGCAGGCGGCTCCCCACCGGCACCGGCGAGGTGAAGCGCACCTTGTTCAGGCCATAGTTGATGCCCATGCGGGTGCCGCGCAAATCGAAGGCCGTCTCGAAGAATTTAGGCAGCAGCGACAGCGTCAGGAAGCCGTGCGCGATGGTCGCGCCGAACGGGCCGGCCTTGGCCTTCTCGGCGTCCACATGAATCCACTGGTGATCGCCGGTGGCCTGGGCGAACAGGTCGATTTGCTGCTGCGTGATCTCGATCCAGGGGCTGACGGCCACTTCCTGGCCCACGAGTGCCGGCAGCGCCGACAGGCTTTCGATGATTCTCATGCCGCGCACTCTAGCAAGGCACAGGGCGCCGCACATGTCGAGCCAGCGACATCGGCTGCAAGCCCTATCGCAGCCACGGTGCGACCCCATCCCACAGCAGCTTGCAGCCGGTGAGGAACATGCCCAGATACACCAGCCGGTAGAACAGCACCGGGTCGATGCGCCGCGCCATGCGCACGCCGATGAACACGCCCAGCGGCGCCAGCGGCATCAGCACGATGGAGGTAGCCAGGTTGCGCATGTCCAGCAGGCCCAGCCACGCATACGGCAGCCACTTGCTCAGGTTGACGATGAAGAACAGGTAGGACAGCGTGGCGGTGTAGACGATGGGTTTGAGCTTCAGCGGAATCATGTAGGCCGCGATCGGCGGGCCGCCCGCATGCGCGATGAAGCTGGTGAAGCCCGCCGTGGCCGTGAGCACCGCGCCCGCGGCGCGCGACGGCGGTGGCGCATCGTCATGCGGGGTGAACAGCAGCCGTTGCCCGAGAAACAGCAGCGTCACCGCGCCCACGATGCCCGACACCGCGGCGGCGTCCAGCCAGCGGAACAGCGCGGTGCCGATCAGCGTGCCGACCAGCGCCCACGGGATGAGGAACTTCAGCAGCTTCCAGTCGACCTCGCGGCGAAACGCGGCAATGCCCAGCACGTCCATCACGAACAGCAGCGGCATCATGATGGCCGCGGCCTGCGGCACAGTGACGGCCAGAGCCATCAGCGGCACCGCCAGCGAACCAAAGCCGGTGCCGAAGCCGCTCTTGCTGATGCCCAGCAGCAGCACCGAGGGCACGGCCACCGCGTAGAACGCGGCGTCGGTGATCAGCGGAAAGTCCAACGGCGCGTCAGAGCACCTGGCAGGCCTGCTCGAAGCTCAGGCGCGGGTTGCGCGCAAACAGCTTGGACGGGTCGCCGTAGCCCAGGTTGATCAGGAAGTTGGTCTTGAAGCGGCCGTCGGCAAAGAACTCGGCGTCCACCTTGGCCAGGTCCACACCGCTCATCGGGCCGCAGTCCAGCCCGTGCGCGCGCGCCGCCAGCATGAAGTACGCGCCACCCAGGGTGCCGTTGCGGGTGGCGGTGGCCTGCGCCATGGCCGCGTTGCCCTCGAACATCTCCTTGGCATTGGGCAGATGCCAGACCTGCGGCATGTGCTCGTAAAAGCGCGTGTCGGTGGCCACGATCACCGTCACCGGCGCCGATCGGGTCTTGTCCACGTTGCCAGGACTCAGCGCGGGCATCACCCGGTCCTTGGCCGCAGCCGTGGTCAGGAATACATAGCGCGTGGGCTGCGTGTTCATCGAGGTGGGCGCCATGCGCGCCGTGTCGTAGATGCGGCGCAGCAGTTCGGCGGGCACCGGCTGATCAAGAAAGCCGTTGGCGGTGCGGGCGTTGTGGAACAGCAGGTCAAGGGCGGCAGTGTCCAGGGGCATGGGGTGGCTTATCAGGGAAAACCATGCACTGTAGCAACGCCCGCTGCGCAGCCGGCCGGCTCAAGAAACCGCCGTGACGGCCGATGCCAACTGAAGGAATGGATCCAACACGCCGCCAACACCCCGCGCCGTCGCCGCCCACGCCAGGAAACACCGTCATGCAAACCCCCGCCCAACCTGTCGATGAGCTGGTACGACTGCAGTCGCTGCGCAACCTGTTGATCCTGGACACGCCGCCCGAGGAGCGCTTTGACGGCCTGACCGCCTATGCCTCGGCGATGTTCAATGTGCCGATCGCGCTGGTCAGCCTGGTCGACGAGGACCGGCAGTGGTTCAAGTGGCGCGTGGGGCTGGAGGCGGCCGAAACCGGTCGCGACATCAGCTTCTGCGGCCATGCCATCCTGAAGGACGAGGTGATGGTGGTGGAGGACGCGCACGGCGACCCGCGCTTTGCCGACAACCCGCTGGTGACCGCCGACCCGAGCATCCGCTTTTATGCCGGCGCGCCCATCGTGCTGTCCGACGGCACCAAGCCCGGTACGGTGTGCATCATCGACCGCCGCCCGCGTGTGCTGGACGTCGACGACCTGGCCCACCTGCGCGAACTGGCCATGGTGGCTGCGCGCGAACTCGAGGCCGCCACCGACCAGGCGGGTGCGCGCTTTTTGGCCGAGCATCCGCTGCCGGGGTGAAGCGACCCGCCTGACGAAGGCGACCTGACAACCGCGGCCGTCGCGCAGGTGCAAGCGCAAGGCCCGGGCCTTGCGGCACACTGCGCGCTGCCATGAGCCACCCCTTGTCTGCCGCGCCCAGGATCGGCGCTGATGTTGCCGGTCAGCCACTGCAGACCGATGTGCTCGTCTGCGGCGGCGGCCCGTGCGGCCTGATGCTGGCCAACGAACTGGGCCGCCGCGGCATCCGCTGCCTGGTGGTGGACCGCAAGCCCGGCACCGCCTTCAACCCGCAGGCCAACGCCACGCAGGCGCGCACGATGGAGCATTACAGGCGCCTGGGCTTTGCGCACAAGGTGCGCGCACAGGGGCTGCCGGCCGACCATCCCACCGACATTGCCTACCTCACGCGCTTTGCCGGGCACGAGCTCGCGCGGCTGCGCCTGCCCACCGCGCGCCAGGCCACGGAGGTCATCAAGACGATGAGCGGCTCGTGGAGCGCGGCCGAACTGCCGCACCGCGTGTCGCAAAAGTTCGTCGAGGTGGTGCTGCGCGAGCAAGCGCAGGCACAGGCCAGCGTGGAGCTGCGCTACGGCTGGAACCTGAGCGACTTTGACGACGACGGTACGCGGGTGACGGCGCGCATCGCATCGGTGGATGGGTCGCAGCCTGGGCAAACGGTACAGGCGCACTACATGCTGGCGGCCGACGGCGCGCGCAGCGGCGTGCGCGCGAAGTTCGGCATCGAGTGGGAAGGCGTCACCGGTCTCAAGCGCAACTTCATGGGCGGGCGCATGTTCGCCGCCTACCTGCGCGTGCCGCGCTTTTACGAGAGCAACGCCAACGACCGCGCGTGGATGTACGTGCAGGTGCACCCCGGATTGCGCAGCTTCATCATGTCGGTGGACGGCGTGAGCGAGTTCGCCTTTCACACCCAGGTGCCGGAGGGCGTGGACCCCGACAGCCTGACAGCCGATGACGCCAAGCGCTGGTTTGCGCAGGCGTACGGCAACGCCACGGGCGAGGCGCTGGAGGTGGAGGTGCTGTCCACCGGCCACTGGCTGGCCGGCCATGCGCTGGTGGCGCGCGAGCTGCGGCGCGGACGGGTGTTTCTGGGCGGCGATGCGGCGCACCTGTTCACACCCACCGGCGGGCTGGGCTACAACACCGCGGTGGAAGACGCGGTGAACCTGGGCTGGAAGCTCGCTGCCGTGCTGCGCGGCGAAGCGCCAGCGGCTCTGCTGGACAGCTACGAGCCCGAGCGCAAGGCGCTGGCCCTGCGCAACACCGCGTATGCGCGCGGCTTTGCCGATTCCATCGGCCTGTTCGATGCGGTGCCCGAGCTGGATAACGACACCCCCGCAGGGGCTGCGGCGCGCGCAGTGGCCAGCGAGTACCTGAACGGCCACGCGCGGCGCGAGTTCAACATCCCCGGCGTGACCTTTGGTGGCCGCTACGACACCTCGCCGGTGATCACGCACGACAACACACCGGCGCCGCCAGACGCCGCCAACAGCTACGCGCCGAATGCCAAACCCGGCGGCCGCCCGCCGCACCTGTGGCTGCCCGACGGCCGATCGCTGTACGACAGCTTTGGCTTTGAATGGACGCTGCTGGTGATCGACGCGCCGCAGCCCGTGGACGACGCGCGGGTGCAACGCTTCGTGGATGCCGCGGCGCGGTACGGCGCGCCATTGACCGTGGTGCGCCATGCCCTGCCCGAGCTGCAGGCGCTGTACGGCGCGCCGCTGGTGCTGATCCGGCCCGACCACATCGTGGCCTGGCGTGGCGGCGATGCGCATGCCGCCGAAGCCGTCTGGGCACGCGTGCTTGGACATGACCTAGAAAGGAGACACCCAGGAATTTGTTCGACCTCTCGGGCCGCGTGGCCCTGATCACCGGCTCCTCGCGCGGCATCGGCAAGGCGATCGCGATGCGCATGGCCGAGCACGGCGCGCGGGTGGTGATCTCGTCGCGCAAGCTCGACGCCTGCGAGCGCGTGGCCGCCGAGATCAACGCCACCTACCGCGAGGACCGCGCCATTGCGGTGGCCGCCAGCATCTCGTCCAAGCCCGACCTGGAGCGGCTGGTGAAAACCGCCAACGACCGCTTTGGCCGCATCGACGTGCTGGTGTGCAACGCCGCCAGCAACCCCTACTACGGGCCGCAGGCCGGCATCAGCGACGAGCAGTTCCGCAAGGTGCTCGACAACAACATCGTCTCCAACCACTGGCTGTGCCAGCTGGTGGCGCCGCAGATGATGGAGCGCCGCGATGGCTCGATCGTCATCGTGTCGTCGATCGGCGGGCTGCGCGGCTCGTCCATCATCGGCGCCTACTGCATCAGCAAGGCCGCCGACATGCAGCTGGCGCGCAACCTGGCGGTGGAATACGGACCGCACAACGTGCGGGTGAACTGCATCGCACCGGGGCTGATCCGCACCGACTTTGCGCGCGCGCTGTGGGAAGACGAAGCCCTGCTGGCCGAGCGCAACGCCACCACGCCGCTGCGCCGCATCGGCGAGCCCGACGAGATTGCGGGTGCCGCGGTGTACGTGGCCTCGCGCGCCGGCTCTTTCATGACCGGGCAGAGCCTGGTGATCGACGGCGGCGTGACGATCGCTTGACGATCGCGTGACGCAGTCAGGCCAGGGTCACACGGCCCGGCGTACGCGGTTGCGCAGCGTGCCGATGCGCTCGACCTCGATCTCGATCACGTCACCGTCCTTCATCCACACCGGCGGGTTGCGCGCATAGCCCACGCCCGCCGGCGTGCCCATCACGATCACGTCGCCAGGCTCCAGCGTCATGCACTGCGACATCATTGAAATGGTGGGCGCCACATGGAACACCATATCGGTGGTGGACGCGCTCTGCATCACCTGGCCGTTTAAGCGCGATTCGATGTGCAGGCCCTTGCAGCCCGGCGGCAATTCGTCGGCCGTGACCAGCCAGGGGCCAAAGCCGCCGGTGGCGTCGAAATTTTTGCCCACCGTCCACTGCGTGGTCTTGCGCTGGTAGTCGCGAAAGGTGGCGTCGTTGAAGCAGGCGTAGGCGAACACATGCTCCAGCGCCTGCGCTTCGCTGACATTGCGTGCCGGTTTGCCGATCACCAACGCCAGTTCGGCTTCGTAGTCGAGCTTGTCGGAGATCGCGGGGATGGGGATGCTGCCCTCGTGCGCCAACAGCGACGACGGCCCACGGAAGAAGATGGTGGGGTAGTCCGCCACCTTGTTGCCGCCCTCGGCCGCGTGGTCGTGGTAGTTCACGCCCAGGCACAGGATCTTGCTGGGCCGCGGCACGCAGGGCAGTAACTGCACCTGGTCCAGCGCGGTGCTGCGGGCCTGCGCGGCGCGCGCGGCCACCTGCGCCAGCAGGCCGGGCGTGGTGCCGCACAGGCCGGCGAATTCATTGATCGTGGCAGGCGCTGCGTCCATGCAGTCGCGCATGTCGGCCACGCCGCCGGGCGTGAGCACGCCATAGCGCGTAGCGCCGTCGAGCAGGTAGCTGATGAGCTTCATGGGTTATGTAATCAATCGACCTTGGCGCCGGTCTCTTTCACCACCGCCGCCCACTTGCGCGCCTCGGCGGCCAAGTAGGCATCCAGCTCGCTGCGGTTCATGCGGATCGCTTCGAGCGACTGCGCGGCAAAGCCCTCGTTGATGGCGCGCGCCTGCAGCACCTTATTGACCTCGGCATTCATGCGGTCCAGCACCGCAGCGGGCGTGCCGGTGGGCGCCATCATCGCGAACCAGGTGTTGGCCTCAAAGCCCGGGTAGCCCAGTTCGGCCACGGTGGGCACATCGGGCAGCGCGCCGCTGCGCTTGCTGCTGGTCACCGCAATCGGCCGCACCTTGCCGGCCTTGGCCAGCTGCACCACCGGCGGGATGGAGGTGGACCCCACGGGCACCTGGCCCGACACCACCGCATTGGCCGCAGAGGCGGGCGCAAACGGCACATGCTGCACATCCACCTTGGCGAGGTTACGGAACAGCAGCTCGGCGCCCAGGTGGGTGGTGGTCCCGTTGCCCGACGAGGCATAGCTGAGCTTGTCGGTCTTGGCCAGGGCCAGCAGTTCCTTCAGGTCATTGGCCTTGACCGAAGGATGCACGTACAGGATGTTGGGCGACACCGCACCCATAGCCACACCCACCAGTTCGCGGCCCACCTGGTAGCCCGCATTGGCGTACAGCGAGGGGTTCACCGAATACGCCACGCTGTGCATCAAAAAGGTGTGGCCGTCGGGCGCAGAACGTGCCACCGCCACCGTGCCGATGTTGCCGCCGGCGCCGGGCCGGTTTTCGATGACGACCGGCTGGCCCAGCGCTTCGGACAGCGGCTGCGCCAGCGCGCGCGCCACGATGTCGGTGGAGCTGCCCGGCGGAAACGCCACGACGATGCGGATGGGCTTGTCGGGCCAGGCGGCCAAGGCCGGTGAAGCGATCAGGCCAGTGCCGAGGGCGAGCGCGCAAAGGGCGAGTGCACCTTGGGCGATGCGCCCCAGTCGGTTCAGGATATGGCGTCGCTGCATGCTGGTCTCCTTGTGTTGACGACGTGGCACGCAGTATGCCGCGGCAGGGTGCGCGCCCGGCCGGGAGCGCATCGGCAGCACGCCCCTGCCGCCCTGGTCAGGTTCAGACCCGCTCGAGGATCACCGCAATGCCCTGCCCCACGCCGATGCACATGGTGCACAGCGCGTAGCGGCCACCGGTGCGGTGCAGCTGGTTGATGGCGGTGGTGGCCAGTCGCGCGCCACTGGCGCCCAGCGGATGGCCCAGCGCGATGGCGCCGCCGTTCGGGTTGACGCGTGCGTCGTCGTCCTTCAGGCCCAGCATTCGCAGCACGGCCAGGCCCTGCGCGGCAAAGGCTTCGTTCAGTTCGATCACGTCGATCTGGTCGAGCGTGAGGCCGGTGAGCGCCAGCACCTTTTGCGTGGCGGGCGCCGGGCCGATGCCCATCACGCGCGGCGGCACGCCGGCGGTGGCCATGCCCACCACGCGGGCGCGCGGCGTCAGGCCGTACTTGCCGGCGGTGGCCTCGTCGGCCAGCAGCAGCGCGCACGATCCATCGTTCACGCCGCTGGCGTTGCCGGCGGTCACCGTGCCGTCGGGGCGCACCACACCCTTGAGCTTGGCCAGCGCCTCCAGGCTGGTTTCGCGCGGATGCTCGTCTTTGTTGACGACGATCGCATCGCCCTTCTTCTGCGGGATGGTGACCGGCGTGATCTCGGCATCAAAGAAGCCGGCCTTCTGCGCAGCCACCGCCTTCATTTGGCTGGCCAGCGCCATGCGGTCCTGCGCCTCGCGTTCGATCTTGTGGTCGGTGGCCACGTTCTCGGCGGTTTCGGGCATGGAATCCACGCCGTACATCTCCTTCATCAGCTTGTTGATGAAGCGCCAGCCGATGGTGGTGTCGTACACCGCATTCGCACGGCTGAAGGCGCTGTCGGCCTTGGGCATGACGACGGGCGCACGGCTCATGCTTTCCACACCGCCGGCGATCATCAGCGTGGCCTCGCCCGCCTTGATGGCGCGTGCCGCCGTGCCCACCGCGTCCAGACCCGATCCGCACAGGCGGTTGATGGTGGCGCCGGGCACATCCATCGGCAACCCGGCCAGCAGGCTGGCCATGTGCGCCACGTTGCGGTTGTCTTCGCCGGCCTGGTTGGCGCAGCCGTAGATCACGTCGGTGACGGCCGCCCAGTCCACCTTGGGGTTGCGCGCCATCAGCGCCTTGAGCGGGATGGCGCCCAGGTCATCGGTGCGCACGCTGGACAGGGCGCCGCCGTAGCGGCCAAAGGGGGTGCGGATCGCGTCGCAGATGAAGGCTTGGGTCACGGGAGCTCCTGGGTTCAATCAGAGGGGGCGGAGTGCGGGGACAGAGTGCACGACGCCTCTGGCCCGCTGCAAATGTGCATTATATTGCCTGTTTCCGTGGCTGCTGCGAATGCACGGGGGCCAGCTCAGGGGGGCGACAGCACGAAGTCGTAGTCCAGCGTGGCGTAGTCGCGGTCCATTGCCCGGCCGTCGCGCGCGGTGCCAGGCGGCTGCGGCACGAAGTCGACCACCAGCGACGGCCGCACGCCGAACACCGCGTCGCCATCCAGGTTGGGGCTGTTGCGGTCGAACAGGTGCGTCACCAGCGTGCGCTGGCCCGGGGCGCGGATGCGAAAGTGCAGATGCGCCGGGCGCCAGCTGCGGTTGCTGGTGGCGCGCAGCATGCGGATGGCGGTGCCGTCCTGCGGGATCGGGTAGTCCACCGGCACCACCGACCAGAAGCTGTAGCGGCCGTCCGCGCCGGTGGTCAGCACCGCGCGCGCCCACGGGCCGTTCTTGGCGATGTCGTCCTGCATGTCGTACAGGCCGCGGTCGTCCGAATGCCACACGTCGATCACTGCACCAGCCACCGGCTGGCCATCGACATCGAGGATGCAGCCCTGCGCATGCATCGGCCGCCCCACCGCACCGGCGCTGATGTCGGCACCCATCGGGAAATGCGGCGCCTCTTCCAGCAGGAAAGGGCCAACCAGCGTGGGCTCGGTGGCATGCGCCGGGCGCGGGTACTCCTGCGTCACCGTCAGCATCGACAGGCCCAGCGCGTCGGAGAAGATCATGAATTCGTTGCGGCCGTCGCGGCACAGCTGGCCGGTCTGCTCGAGAAAGCGCATCGCAAACATCCACTCGTCGGCCGTCAGCTTGACCTCGGTGGCAAAGGCGTGGATGTGGCGCACCAGCGCCAGCATGATCTGCCGCAGCCGCGGGTCGGGCGTGCTTTCGTAGCGGCGCAGCACCTCGTCGGTGATGAGCTGCGAGGCGTCGTACAGGTCGCGTGCGGTGTGCACGCTGCCGGCAGCGGACGGATCGGCGGTGGCCATGCGGTGTCTCCTTGTGTGCGCGTCGTGCGCAGCTCGTGTGCGCCTGCTGCGCGGGCTCGGCGCATTGTGGCGCAGGCCTTGTTGCACGCCTTGTCGCTCCCGCTGCGGCGTGCGATGCGCAGCTGCCTGCGTGCTACCCTCCCACGCATGTTTTCTCCATCGCAAACCGATGTGCGCCGCTTCTTTTGCGAGGCACACGCCAAGGCGCAGCGCGGTGAGGCGCTGGACGCGCTGCAGACGCTGGCCAGCCAGTGGATCGCCGAGCACCCCGAATACCACGCCGATCTGGCTGATGTGGACGCCGCGCTGGCGCGCGAGTACCCGGCCGAAGGCGGGCGCACCAACCCCTTTCTGCATCTGTCCATGCACCTGTCGATCAGCGAGCAGTGCAGCATCGACCAGCCCCGCGGCATCCGCCAGGCGGTGGAACTGCTGGCCGCGCGCACCGACTCGCTGCACGAGGCGCACCATGCCGCCATGGAGTGCCTGGGCCGCATGCTGTGGGACAGCCAGCGCTCGGGCCGCCCGCCCGACGGTGCGGCCTACATCGATTGCGTACAGCGCAGCGCCACCCGGCGCTGATGGGGCCCGCCTCAGGACAGCCCGTCGAGCAGGCCGCCCAGGGCGTCGCCACCCGCCAAGCCATCTGCGGCGGCGGCACCTCCCCCCAGGCCATCGCTCTCGTCGATGGCATCGAGCAGCAGGCCACCGGCCACCACGCCCGTCGTCACACCCGCCACCACGCCCAGCCCCACACCCGTACCGACAGCGGCCACTGTTGCCACCTGCGCCCGCAGTCCGCGCGACCACGCACCGGCCGATGCGCCGGCCGATGCGCCGACAACAACCGCGCCGCGCCCGTCTGCACGGTCGTGCCGCCGGTCAGCGCCATGGTCATGGGCACTACCGGGCTCACCCTCCGCGCCCTGCGCTGCCGTCAACTCGGCAAGGCGCGCCTGTGCCGCGCCCAGCGCCGACTGCAATGCCATCGCCCGCTGCACCAGCAGGTACAGCGCATCGGGCTGACGCGCACAGGCGTCCACGATCAGCGTCTCGGCGGCAAAGTCCTTGTCGGTGGCACGCGTGCGCATCAGCGGCTGCAGAAAGCGCAGCAATTCATCCCGCTCGGATCGGTTCATCGCAATCTCCGCAGCGCAGCCGGATGGCGCTGTGCAGCGCAGACTACGGCAAGGCGAGGCGTGGGTACAGGGCGGGCGCAAAAAAGCCCGCACGCAGCGGGCTTTTGCAGGAAGGCGCAGGGTGCTTCAGCGGAACTTGCCCTGCGGCACCGACTTGAGGTCGCCTTCCAGCGAGCCGATGTACTTGGACATGGCCTTGAGCTCGGCATTGGTGAACTGCTTGGCGATGCCGCCCATCACGCCGTTGGCGCGACCGACATTGGGGTTGCCCTCGGTCTTGTAGGCCTTGAGCGCGACGAACAGGTAGTCGTCGTACTGGCCGGCGATCTTGGGGTACGACGGATCCACCGGCTTGGCAAAGTTGGCGCCGTGGCAGGAGATGCAGGCGCCCTTCTGGATGAGCGCGGCCACTGCGGCGGGGGCTTCCCTGCTCGGCTTGTCGGCCAGCTTGGCCTGCGGGTTCACGCCGTGCAACGCGTAGTAGGCCGAGATGTCGGCGATGTCCTGATCGGTGAGCGACTCGGCGATGCCGCGCATGGTGGGGTGCTTGCGCTCGTCCTTTTTGTAGGCGTTGAGCGCTGCCACCAGGTACTTCTCGTCTTGGCCCGAGATCTTGGGCACCTTGTAGATCTCGGGGAAGCTGGCCTGGTAGCCCTGGATGCCGTGACAGCCGATGCACATGGCGATCTTTTTCTCGCCATTGGCAGCGTTGCCCTTGACATCCTGCGCCGCGGCGGGGACCGTGATGAGAGCGGTCGCAGAAGCGACAGCAGCGACAAACAGCGTGTAAAACAACTTCTTCATTTTGCGCGCACAATCCCGCAAGGATCCCTCGTCTAAATCAGCGTCGGATTATAGCTATGCGCCTGCCATCGCGGCCCAGCGCCCGGGCCGTCGCCCCCGCCCGTCTTCGCACACCCCCATGAAATTCCAAGGCTCACAAAACTACGTCGCCACGCAAGACCTGATGCTGGCCGTCAATGCATCCATCACCCTCAAGCGCCCGCTGCTGGTCAAGGGCGAGCCCGGCACCGGCAAGACCATGCTGGCCGAAGAGGTGGCGCAGGGGCTGGGCATGCCGCTGCTGCAATGGCACATCAAGAGCACCACCAAGGCGCAGCAGGGCCTGTACGAATACGACGCCGTGAGCCGGCTGCGCGACAGCCAGCTGGGCGACAAGCGCGTCAAGGACATCCACAACTACATCGTCAAGGGCGTGCTGTGGCAGGCCTTTACCGCCGAGCAGCCGGTGGCCCTGCTGATCGACGAGATCGACAAGGCCGACATCGAGTTCCCCAACGACCTGCTGCGCGAACTCGACCGCATGGAGTTCTACTGCTACGAAACGCGCGAGCTCATCAAGGCCAAAAACCGCCCGCTGGTGTTCATCACCTCCAACAACGAGAAGGAACTGCCGGACGCGTTTTTGCGCCGCTGCTTCTTCCACTACATCAAGTTCCCCGACGCCGAGACGATGCAAAAGATCGTCGACGTGCACTTTCCGGCGCTCAAGAAGGATTTGCTGACCGCCGCGATGAAGACCTTCTACGACGTGCGCAACCTGCCCGGCCTGAAGAAAAAGCCCAGCACCTCCGAGCTGCTGGACTGGCTCAAGCTGCTGATGGCCGAGGACATTCCGGCCGAGGCGCTGCACAGCAAGGACGAAAAGGTGTCGGTGCCGCCGCTGGTGGGCGCGCTGCTGAAGAACGAGCAGGACGTAACCCTGTTCGAGAAGCTTGTCTTCATGCAGCGCAACAACCGCTGAGCGGCATCACCGCACCACACCGCGCCACAGTGCGCTGTTCCGCTTTTTGCCGCGTCCCGCCATGAGCACCCCGCCCGCCCACTCGTCCCCGACCCAAGCCTTGTGCCGGCCCGTGACGCTGACCGGCCAGCATGCCCAACTGGTACCGCTGAGCCTGGCGCACCACGACGATCTGGTGGAAGCGGTGAAAGACGGCGAGCTCTGGACGCTTTGGTACACCTTCATCCCGCGGCCCGAGGCGATGCGCGCCGAGATCGAGCGGCGCCTGGGCCTGCAGGCCGCCGGCAGCATGCTGCCGTTTGCGGTGATCGATGCCAAGAGCGGCCGGGCGGTGGGCATGACCGCCTACATGAACATCGACGCGCCCAACCGGCGCGTGGAGATCGGCAGCACCTGGTACCGCCGCGCGGTACAGCGCAGCGCCATCAATTCCGAATGCAAGTGGATGCTGCTGCGCCACGCATTCGAGCAGCTGAACTGCATTGCGGTGGAGTTCCGCACGCACTTCTTCAACCAGCAAAGCCGTGCCGGCATTGAACGCCTGGGCGCCAAGCTGGACGGCGTGCTGCGCAGCCACCAGATCTGCACCCATCCCGATGCGCCGGGCAGCTTGCGCGACACCTGCGTGTACAGCATCATCCAGAGCGAATGGCCCAGCGTGAAGGCGCACCTGCAGCACCAGATGAGCCGCGCGCGCTGACCCTGCATCGAGCACTGATCACCCCCTGACCGCACGCCCATGCTGATCGACTTCTTCTACACCCTGCGCAGCGCCAAGCTGCCGGTCTCGGTCAAGGAGTACCTGTCGCTGCTCGAGGCGCTGCAGGCGGGCGTGGTGGGCCCCACCAGCGACAACCGCTTCTCGGTGGACGACTTTTACTTTCTCAGCCGCACCGCGCTGGTGAAGGACGAGAAGCACTACGACAAGTTCGACCGCGCCTTTGCGGCCTACTTCAAGGGTGTGGATCTGATCGCCGACTTCACCAAGGACGTGCCCCTGGAGTGGCTGCGCAAAAACCTCGAGCTCGAGCTGAGCCCGGAAGAAAAAGCCAAGATCGAAAAGATGGGCTGGGACGAGCTGATGGAGACGCTGAAGAAGCGCTTCGAAGAGCAGAAAGAGCGCCACGAGGGCGGCAGCAAGATGATCGGCACCGGCGGCACCAGCCCCTTCGGTGCCTACGGCTACAACCCGCAGGGCATCCGCATCGGGCAGGACAAGGGGCGCAACAAGAGCGCCGTCAAGGTGTGGGACCAGCGCGCCTACCGCGACTACGACGACAGCCAGGAACTGGGCACGCGCAACATCAAGGTGGCGCTGCGTCGCCTGCGCAAGTTCGCGCGCGAAGGCTCCGAAGAAGAACTGGATCTGGACGACACCATCCGCTCCACCGCGGCAAACGCCGGCTGGCTGGACATTAAGATGGTGCCCGAGCGCCACAACAACGTGAAGGTGCTGCTGCTGATGGACGTGGGCGGCACCATGGACGAACACATCTCGCGGGTGGAAGAGATGTTCTCGGCCGCCAAGGCCGAGTTCAAGCACCTGGAGTTCTATTACTTCCACAACTGCGTGTACGACTTCATGTGGAAGAACAACCGCCGGCGCTTCAGCGAGAAGTTCCCGACGCTGGACATCATCCGCAAGTACAACAAGGACTACAAACTCATCTTCGTGGGCGACGCAACGATGAGCCCGTACGAGATCCTGCAGCCCGGCGGCAGCGTGGAATACAACAACGAGGAAGCGGGTGCGCTGTGGCTGCAGCGCCTGACCGAAGCCTTCCCCAAGTTCGCGTGGATCAACCCCGAGCCGCAGGGCGTGTGGCAGTACCGCCAAAGCATTGCCGTCATCCAGCAGTTGATGAGCCAGCGCATGTACCCGCTGACGCTGCGTGGCCTCGAAGACGCGATGCGGCTGCTGAGCAAGTAGCGGCGCGGCTCTGAGACAATCCGCAGCGCGCCGGGCAGGCCCG
>JBJTCL010000079.1:0-22741 GCA_046091865.1 Burkholderiaceae bacterium
ACCTTGCCCAAGCTGCCGATGACGCCCGGCGCCGAGGGCGTGGGCCGGGTGCTCAAGGTGGGCGCGGGGGTGTCGCACCTGAAAGCCGGCGACCGCGTGCTGCTGCCGGGCCCCGGTGCCTGGCGCAATCTGGCCATCGGCAAGGCCGTGGGCAAGTTTGCGCTGCCCGAGGTCGTGGACCCGCAGCAACTGGCCATGCTGCGCGTCAACCCGCCCACCGCCTGGCTGATGCTGCACAGCTTTGTGCCGCCGCGGCCGGGCCATTGGGTGATCCAGAACGCGGCCAACTCGGGTGTGGGGCACGGTTTGATCACGCTGGCGCGCGAGGCCGGCATGAAAAGCGTGAACGTGGTGCGCCGCCCCGAACTGGTGGCGCCCTTGCGTGCGCACGGCGCCGACGTGGTGCTGGTGGACGGCCCCGACCTGGATGCGCGTGTGCGTGAGGCCACCGGTGGTGGGCCGCTGGCCCTGGCCATTGACGCGGTGGGCGGCGAGGCCACCCAGCGCCTGGCGCGTTGCGTAGCCGACGGCGGCACGGTGGTCAACTACGGCCTGCTCAGCGGTGACGCGTGCCGGGTGGACAGCCGCGACCTGGTGTTTCGCAACGTCAGCCTCAAGGGCTTTTGGTTGCGCACCTGGTACGCACAAACAGCGCCCGCCGACATTGCCGCCCTGTACCGCATGCTGGCCGCCAAGCTGGCCGGTGGATCACTGGCGGTGGCCGTGGAGCAGGTGTACCCCTTCGAGAGCCTGAAAGACGCCGTGGCCCACGCGGCACGCAGTGGGCGGGGCGGCAAAATTTTGGTGCAGTGCTTTTAATCAGGGCTCCAGGCACCAACGACCGCCAAGCCGGCACCTTATCGCGCGAGGGTCGGCATCTCGCTGGTACGGCTGATGCAGGGATTGCGCTTGCCAGGCCCTAAGACGCACCGCCAGGCTTGCG
Organism: Burkholderiaceae bacterium; assembly: GCA_046091865.1. Classification (GTDB taxonomy): domain Bacteria; phylum Pseudomonadota; class Gammaproteobacteria; order Burkholderiales; family Burkholderiaceae_C; genus JBDLRH01. The sequence continues at coordinate 944 of JBJTCL010000079.1, forward strand.
CGCAGCCGTCTCCCGAAGGGCTGCGGTCAGCACATCCGGCTTGACGGGCTTCACGAGGTAAGCATCCATGCCCGCGTCCACGCTCGCCTGTCGGTCTTCGGCAAAGCCGTTGGCGGTCATCGCGATGATGGGCGTACGCGGCAGCCGCTCGGCAGTTTCGGCTGCCCGGATGCGGCGAGTCGCTTCCAGCCCGTCCATCATCGGCATCTGTACGTCCATCAGGATCACATCCGGTTGAAGCGATCGCCACTGCGCGATCGCCTGTAATCCGTCGGCAGCCACGCTGACCTTGTGACCCCCACGCTCGAGCATCTTGGTCGCCAGCATCTGGTTGATCGGATGATCGTCGACCAGCAAGACGCGCAACGACCTGAGCGAACGGATGATGGCGGTGCGGCTCAGGTCCACAGGTGCACTGGCCTGCCCAAACCGGACATCGAAACGGAAGGTGCTGCCCTTGCCCAGCGTGCTTTCTACGCGCAGTTCGCCGCCCATCACGTTCACCAGCCGGCGGCAGATGGTCAAACCCAGGCCGGTACCTCCGTACTGGCGCGTGGTGCTCGCATCGGCCTGTGTGAAAGGCTGAAACACCGTCTCGAGCTTGTCGGCGGCAATGCCGATGCCTGTGTCGTGTACCTCAAAGCACACCATGCAACCCGATGCGTCCGTACGCTCAAGCGTGACCTTTACCGTCACGGACCCCTTGGATGTGAACTTGATCGCATTGCCGACGAGATTGATCAGCACCTGGCGCACCCGCGTCGGGTCACCGGCGATCCACTCGGGGACGTCAGGCGCCACATCGGCAGCGAGCTCCAGCCCTTTGTTGTCCGCGTGGAAGCTCAACATTTTCAGCACTGCGTTGACGGTACTGCGCAGTTCAAACGGTACCGACTCCAGTTGCATCTGCCCAGCCTCAATCTTGGACAAATCCAGAATGTCATTGATGATGTTCAAAAGCGCGTCTGCCGACTGCTGCACCACCTCGAGGCTTTCGCGCTGCTCGCTGGAGAGATCACCTTCAAGGGCCAGGGTGGTCATGCCCACGATGCCATTCATCGGCGTGCGGATTTCGTGGCTCATGGTGGCGAGAAATTCCGACTTCGCACGGTTGGCTTGCTCTGCCTGGGTTTTTGCAGCCAACAGCGCAGCCTCTTTCTCCTTGCGCCAACTGATGTCGCTCACACGGCCGATGTAGCCGGTGAATTCACCTTGTTCATTGAATGTGGGTTTGCCGGATATGGAGACCCAACGCCGGCTTCCATCGGGCTGTTGTGTCTCGTACTCGAAGTCAGTGAAGGGCTGCCGCTGGTCGAGCACGGCTCGATGCTCAGCCCATGCACGCTCTTCCTCAGCGTTGCGTGGCGGGGAAACCTCCCATCGCGTCCGTCCCAGCATGTCGGCTGGCGGTGCCAGACGGTTCAATGCATTGGAACCCCACATGTTCTTGAAGCGGTGCACCGTATCGGTTTCCCAGAACCGGTCGACACCCACCTCTGCGACCGCCTGCAACCGCATGTTGGCCTCGTGGGTGGCCTTCAGCAGACGCTCGCGGTCTTCCTCTTGGCTTTTGCGCTCTCCGATAAAAACCGTGCAACCACGGTAGCCAGCGAACTGTCCGTTGGAATCCAGGACCACCTTGCCTGACACGCTTCGCCAGCCACGGCTACCGTCTGCCAGCATGGATCGGTACTCGAAATTGGCGAACGACTGGCGCGCTTCGAGCAGCTTCTGCAGTTCACCCATGTAGTGCCGGTCTTCCGGGGTCTGCGGCGTCGCAACGTCCCAGGGCTGTCGGCCTACCCAGTACTCGATCGTCTTCTGATCCAGGCCCTTGCCGTACATGGCGGTCATGCGCAGGTTGGCATCCAGTTCCCAGAAACGGTCGGCACTTACTGCAATGAAATCCTGTTGACGCTCGGCAGCGATTAGGGCTTTCGCTTGCGCTGCTTCAACTTGCGCGGAATAACTGCGCTCCTTGCAAAAGCAGTGCGCACGGTGCGCAGCAGCAAGGGCAGCGGAAAGGCGACGCTGACGAGCGCCAACACCAACACAAGCCCTTCTACCGCAGGCGGCACCAGGAACAGCACGGGCATGCTGCTGCCGATCGCTCTCACCAACAAGGTCATGGCGCACAGCGCCACGAACGACACCCCGAAGATCATGGCAAACCGGAACCCGACCACGATCGTCGCCAAAGGAACCAAGGCGAGGGCGGACATGCCGTACACCGTGGGCTTGGCAGCGAACACGCACATGAACCCCAGCACGATCCACTGGAAGACCAGGAACATCAGGAACGCCACGACGGGCCGGCCACGACCTGTCAACCACAGGGCGAAACCGACGATACCCATCGCAACGACGGCGTACCACTGGGTGAATGCGACGTTGGCGTAGATGGCTGGCGTGAAGACGGATGTGCCCAGCACCAGCAGCAGCATCGCCCCGATCAGCGCAAGAAAACGACGCGCAACGGCGATCACATCGTTGGGCTCGAGCCCAAGTGCCGAGGTGAACTCGGGCAGCCGTACTCCCCTCGGCGGGGGTTCAGCGGTTGGGTGGGCGGTTTGAGCGGTCATTTGCTTGCACAGACCGGATCATCTGACCTGGTTGTGCGCCAACACCTGAATGTGGGACAACCTGCAGTCGAACAGCCGTATGAATGCATGAGCGGTCGGGATTGCCGGTTGCTTGGACAGCGCGCAAGCATTGCGTTGCGCCCCGGCGACAGGGTCTCTCCGATCGCTGGTAACGGATGCGTGAACGACGTTACCAGCGATCGCTCATTCATGACACATCTCTTCGGATCGTCGCAAAAGATACGTATGGTGTTTCACGCTGAGACAAGGCCCTTCACGACCGATCGCCGACCTTGGAATGGTCAATGCTTGTCGGGGGGCGCCGTACGGCTTGTGCCTGCAACCACCGGTCGGCCAGCACCGAGCACACAAACGCGCCGCCCATGACCACGGCGGCGCCGGGGCCCAGGGCACCGTAGCCCAGCGCGGCCACCACCGATGCGCCCAGCGCCGCGCCCATGGCCTGGCCGGCGTACAGGCTCGATGAGTTCAGCGCCACCGAGGCCGACGCCAGATGCGGCGCCGACTGCGCCAGCCGCGCCTGCTGCGCCGACACAAAGGCAAAGCTGCCCAGACCCCACACGAACATGGCCACCGCCACCGCCCACGTGGCCTGCAGCCACGACAGCGCGGGCACCCATAGCACCAGGCCCCAGAACACAAAGCCCAGCGACACCCGCGCACCGCGGTCGCCGCCGATGGACGCCACCCAGCGCGACATCGCAATGTTGCCCACCAGGCCGCTAACACCCATCAGCGTCATCAGCCCGGCTTGCAGCGCGGGCGATGCCTGGATGCCTTCGCGCAGCGCAGCGGTGATGTAGCCCGTCACCATGAAGTTGCCCATGCACCAGGCCATGGTGGCCAGCAGAATCCAGCGCAGCCGCCCGGTGCCCAGCACCTGCGCCCACGACTGCAGCGACAGCGGCGCCACCCGCAGGCCCGCCGGGATCACGCGCCACACGATCAGTGCCGCCACCACCGCCAACACGCCGATCGCGGCAAAGCTGGCGCGCCAGCTGATGGCGTCGGCCAGCAGGTTGCCGATGGGCATGCCCAGCACCGACGCCAACGACCAGCCCACAAATGCGGTGGTGACGGCGGTGGCGCGTTGCTCGGCGGGCACCAGCAGCGCCAGCGTGGCGGCCACCTGCGGCGTGAACACCGCAATGCCCAGCACCGACAACGGGCGCAGCCACAGCAGCAGCGTGAAGTCGGGCGCCAGGGCGCAGGCCAGGTGCCCCGCGGCCACCGTCAGCAGCGACAGCACCAGCAGCCAGCGGCGGTCTGCCCGCGACGTGAAAGCCGCCATCAGCGGCGCGCCCACGCACATGGTCAGCGCGGCCAGGGTCAGCAGCGTGCCGGCCTTGGGCACCGACACCTGCAGGTCGCGCGCCATCAGGTCCAGCATGCCTGGCACCACCAGCACGCCGCAGGCCACCACAAAGTTGCCAAACAGCGCGGCAGCGATGGCGGGGCGCAAAGTCATCTTAACTGTCGGCCACGCTGGGCGCGCGGCTGAGCTCGTTGTTGGAGGTCACCAGCACCGACAGCATGCGGTTGAACTCGCGCCGCTCGGCGGCGCTCAGGGGGGCCAGGATGCGGTCTTGCGCGCGCAGCATGGCGGGCACCAGCGCGGCCAGCGCCTGTTGGCCCGCCGCCGTGGGGCTGACCAGCTTGACGCGGCGGTCATCCGGGCTGGCGCTGCGCTGCAGCAGGCCGCGCGCCTCGAGCCGGTCAACCACGCCGGCCAGGGTGGACGTGTCCAGCCCCACCAGGCCCGCCAGCGTGCGCTGATCGATGGCCGGCCGGTTGGCCACCGCCTGCAGGGCGGCGTACTGCACCGGTGTCAGGCCGTCGGCGCCGGTTTCCTGCAGGAAGATAGCCACCGCGATCTGGTGCAGTCGGCGGATCTGATGGCCGGGCAGGGCGTCCAGCGCAACAGGCTTGGCGCGCTTGCGGGTGGCTGGGGTGGCTGACGGCATGTCGGGCAGGGCAGTTGCAGTGGGCGCATTATCGCCGTACACTTATCGTAAGCATACTGACAATATGCATGCTTGCGGTTTGCCGCCGCACAGGCCATTCCATGACGAGGAGCGCTTTCATGACGGTTTCCAACAACACGCTGCCGGTGCTGGTGTCGGGCGGCGGCATTGGCGGCCTGGCCGCGGCGCTGGCGCTGGTGCGTCAGGGCTTTCGGGTGCAGGTGTTCGAGCAGGCCCCCGAGATCGGCGAAATCGGCGCCGGCATTCAGCTGGGCCCCAACGCCTTTCATGCCTTTGACGCGCTGGGCGTGGGCGAAAAAGCGCGCGGCCGTGCGGTGTACACCGAGTGCATGGTGATGCACGACGCGATTGATGAATCGCTGGTGGGTCGCATCGACACCGGCGAGGCCTTTCGCCAGCGCTTTGGCAACCCCTATGCTGTGATCCACCGTGCCGACGCGCACGGCTGCCTGCTGGAAGGCGTGCAAGAAAGCAGCCAGGTCGAGTTCTTTACCAACACCCGTATCGAGCGCGTGGAGCAGAGCGGCGACACCGTGACCGCCATCGACCAGAACGGCAAGCGCTGGACGGGCCAGGCGCTGATTGCGGCCGATGGCGGCAAGAGCGTGGTGCGCCAGCAGTACGTGGGCGACCCGCCGCGCGTGACCGGCCATGTGGTGTACCGCGCGGTCGTCGAGAAGGCCGACTTTCCCGAGAACCTGCGCTGGAACGCCGCCAGCCTGTGGGCCGGCCCCAAGTGCCACCTGGTGCATTACCCGCTGCGCGGCGGCGAGCAGTACAACGTGGTTGTCACCTTCCACAGCCGCCAGCAAGAGGTGTGGGGCGTGACCGACGGCAGCAAGCAAGAGGTGGAAAGCTACTTTCAGGGCATCTGCGCCAAGGCGCGCCAACTGATCGAGCTGCCCAAGAGCTGGAAGCGCTGGGCCACCGCCGACCGCGAGCCCATCGACACCTGGGTGTTCGGCCGCGCCACCTTGCTGGGCGATGCCGCGCACCCCACCACGCAGTACATGGCGCAGGGCGCCTGCATGGCCATGGAAGACGCCGTGACGCTGGGCGAGGCGCTGCGGGTGCACCACAACGACTGGAGCAAGGCGCTGCCGCTGTACCAGCAGTCGCGCGTGGCGCGCACCGCGCGCATCGTGCTCAGCGGCCGCGAGATGGGACGCCTGTACCACGCTGCTGGCGTGGAGCGGCTGGTGCGCAACAGCCTGTGGAAAGGCCGCAGCCAGGAGCGTTTTTATGATGCAATGGAATGGCTGTACGGCTGGAACGTGAACAACTGCCTGGCGCCATGAGGGTGCCGGGGCCGGGGTTCATCCCTATCTACCTCTGCCCCTGCCACCATGCCCTCCATTGCCGGCACCTACCGCTACCTTGCCCTTGACCGGGTGCACTTTGGGCTTCCTGCGCGCGACGCCATCGCGCAAGAGGTGGCGCAGCGCGGCGCCACACGCGTGCTGGCCGTCACCAGCCGCACGCTCAACCGCCACACCGACGCAGTGCGCAGCGCGATGTCGGGCATCGCCGACAAGGCGGTGGGCGTGTTTGATGAATGTGTGGAGCACACGCCGCGCGATTCGGTGATGGCGCTGGTGCGCTGCATCCGCGATGCGCGTGCTGACATGGTGGTGACGATTGGCGGCGGCACCGCCATCGATACCGTCAAGGTGGCGCTGGTGTGCCTGGCCGAGGGCGTGGACACCATCGAGGGCATGGACCGCCTGCACCTGCGGGTGCTGGAAGACGGCTCGCGCTTCACGCCCACCATTGCAGCGCCGCCGCTGCGCCAGATTGCGGTGCCCACCACCTTGTCGGCCGCCGAGTTCAGCGACCTGGCCGGCTGCACCGACCGCCGCGTGGGCGCCAAGCACGCCTACACCGCGCACGGCATTGGCCCGGCCAGCGTGATCCTGGATGAGGCCATCAGCGTGCACACGCCCGAGCGGCTGTGGTTTTCCACCGGCATCCGCGCGGTGGACCATGCGGTGGAAAGCATTTGCTCGATCGACGCGCAGCCCTACACCGATGCCACCTGCCTGCATGCGCTGCGCCTGCTGGTGCCGGCGCTGCGGCGCAACCGCGAGGCACCGGCCGACCTGGAAGGCCGGCTGCAAAGCCAGATGGGCGTGTGGCTGTCGGCCGCAGGCATCAACCGGGTGAACTTTGGCGCGAGCCACGGCATCGGCCATGTGCTGGGCGGCGCTTTGGGCATGCCGCACGGCATCACCTCGTGCGTGATACTGCCGGCGGTGCTGCGCTACAACGCGCACGACCAGGTGCAGGCCGCTCGGCATGCGCTGATCAGCGAGGCGCTGGGTGCGCCCCGCACCGCCGCCGGCGACCTGATCGAGCGGCTGATTGCCGACCTGGGCCTGCCCACGCGGTTGCGCGACGCGGGTGCCACGCAGGCCGACTTTGCCTCGCTGGCGCGCAAGGCCATGGACAGCCACTGGGTGCGCACCAACCCGCGCCACATCACCGCACCCGACCAGGTGCTGGAGATTTTGAACAGCGCGTGGTGAACCGGCTGGCTTACTCGGGCCGCCGGTAGCTGCCCGGCACGCCCGACGGCGACAGCACCAATTGCCACAGCTGGTTGTCGCGGGCCCGAAAGGTGCCGGCACAGCACAGCAGTTAGTAGCGCCACATGCGCCGAAAGCGCTGGCTGTAGCGCTGCTGCAGTTGCGGCCACGCAGCCTCGAAGCGCGCATGCCAGGCCATCAGCGCGCGGTCGTAATCGGCGCCAAAGTTGTGCAGGTCCTCGATCACAAAAAAGGCCTCGGCCTGCGCGCTGATCTCGGCCACCGAGGGCAGCGTGCCATTGGGAAAGATGTACTTCTCGATCCACGGGTCGATGCCGTTGCCGCTTTTGTTCTTGCCGATGGTGTGCAGCAGGAACAGGCCGTCGTCGCTCAGGGAGCGGCGCGCCACCGCCATGTAGTCGCGGTAGTTCTTGTGGCCCACATGCTCGAACATGCCCACCGAGGCGATGCGGTCAAAGCGCCGCGCGCCGTTGGCGTTGAACTGCCGGTAGTCGGCCAGCTCAAACTGCACCGGCAGGCCCTGCGCCTTGTCGGCGCCCCAGCGCGCCTGCTCCACCGACACCGTGAGGCCGGTGCAATGCACGCCGTAGCGCTCGGCGGCAAAGCGCATCAGGCTGCCCCAGCCGCAGCCGATGTCCAGCAGCGTCATGCCGGGTGCCAGGCCCAGCTTGCGGCAGATCAGGTCCAGCTTGGCCTCTTGCGCCCGCTCCAGCGTGTGGGCCTGCGCCCAGTCGCCGCAGCTGTAGGCCATGTAAGGGTCCAGCATGCGCTCGTACAGGTCGTTGCCCAGGTCGTAGTGCTCGCGGCCCACCTGCCACGCGCGCTGCTCGGACTGCAAATTCATCAGCCGCGACTTGAGCGCAGCAAACACGAAGCCGGGGCGCCCCACCTCTTTGTCCAGCCGGGCGCGCAGCACGCGGCAGATGAACTCGTCGATCTGATCGCAGTCCCACCAGCCGTCCATGTAGCTCTCGCCCAGGCCCAGGCTACCCTTCGCCAGGATGCGGGCCATGGTGTCGCGGTGGTGGACCTGCAGGTCCCAGGGGCGGTCGCCGTTCAGCCGCACATCGGCCTGCGCCAGCAGGCGTTCGGCCACGTCGCCGGCCACGACACGTTCGGCCAGGCCCGCAGCCGCACGGGCCGGGGTGTCCCGTGTGTCGCGGGTGTCAACAGTCGTCGGGTTCAATGCCATGATCGAGGCCCTGTGATGCTGCGAACCTTGTAAAGATACGCAGCCACGCGGGCCTTGATCCGGCTCAGCCGTTGTGCCCGACTTTCAAAAAAGGGCATTCGCCTGAGCCGGCGCCGCCGGTTCCGCCGCCACGGCCGCTGTTCTTAGCTGGCGCTATGGCACTGCGCGGCCTCCTGCCGCAGAACCCGGCGCAGCAGCTTGCCTGCCGGGTTCTTGGGCAGCTCGGCGCGAAACTCGATCTCGCGCGGGTACTTGTAGGGCGCGGTCTGCCGTTTGGTGAATTCCTGCAACTCGGCCACCAGCGCCGCCGATGCCTCAAAGCCCTGGCGCAGCACCACATAGGCCTTGACGATCTCGCCGCGCTGCGCATCGGGCTTGCCCACCGCGGCCACTTCGCGCACCGCGGGGTGTTCCATCATCGCGTTCTCCACCTCCATCGGCCCGATGCGGTAGCCCGCCGAGCTGATGATGTCGTCGCTGCGGCCGGTATAAAAGTAGTAGCCGTCGGCGTCGCGATAGCCCATGTCGCCGGTCAGCCAACGCTCGCCGCGCGGCGTGGCCACGATGTTGTCGCGGGTGCGCTGCGGGTCGTTCCAGTAGCCCAGCATGAACTGCGGGCTGGGCAGCACCATGGCGATGTGGCCCACCTCGCCGTCGGGCTTGAGCGCACCGTCGTCATCGATCACTTCAAAGGTGGAACCCGGCAGCGGCTTGCCCATCGAGCCGGGCTTCACCGTCATCACCGGGTAGTTCAGGATGGTCATCAGCGTTTCGGTCTGGCCGTAACCGTCCAGCAGGTCCACGCCGGTCATGTCTTTCCAGCGCAGCACCACCTCTGGGTTGACCGATTCACCGGCCGACACGCACAGCCGCAGCTTCGAAAAATCGCAGCCCGACAGGTCCATGTCGATGAACTGGCGAAACTCGGTGGCCGCCGCGCAGAACACGTTCACGCCATGCTCGCTGACCAGTTGCAGCCGGCGCTGTGCGTTGAAGCCACCCTGGTGGAACATCACCGCCGCGCCCACACCCCAGGGGGCAAACAGCACGCCGGTGCCTGATTTGCTCCAGCCGGTGTCGGCGGTGCACCAGTTCAGGTCGTCGGGGCCGATGCCCTGCCAGCACTGCGCCGACAGCCGCCAGGCCCACAGCGCGCGCGCCGCATGCGTCACGCCCTTGGGCATGCCGCTGGAGCCCGAGGTGTAGAACAGGATGGCGGGGGCTTCGATGGGCGTGTCCACACAGGCAAAGTCGCTGGCTTCGCGGTCGGCCTCGGCGTTCAGGTCCAGCCAAGCCGGCCATGCGGGCGTGCCCACGCTGGCGCGCACCTTGAGCCCGCTGCAGCGTTCGTACTTGGGTGCATTGGCGGGGGTGGTGATCACGCCTGCGGCCTCGCAGTGCTGGATGCGGTATTCCACGTCGTGCGCGGTCAGCATCTCGATGCAGGGCACCGGCACCAGGCCGAGCTTGGTGCAGGCGGTCATGGCGATGTGCCATTCACCGATGCGCGGCAGCTGGATCAGCACGCGGTCGCCGGCGCGCAGGCCGGCACGCTGCAGTACCCGCGCAAACTGGCTCGAGCGGCGCGCGATGTCGCCAAAGCTGTGGCGCTGCGCGGGGCCGTCGTCGCGGGTGCACAGCAGCGCCAGGCGGTTGCGGTCGGCGGCATGAAAGTCCACCACGTCGCGGCCAAAGTTGAAGGTGCGCGGCAGGTCCCAGCGGAACGCGCGCACCGCCTGGTCGTAGTCGCGAAAGGCTTGTTGCAGCATGCACCCATTGTGCGCAGCCGCCGGCTGCCGCGGTGTCAGCCCTGAGACTCGGCGGCCTGCTGCGCCACCAGCGCCGCCACAGCGGCGGCGCCATCGGCACCGGCTTGCCACCAGGCCTGCACCGCAGACACCGCCGCAGCGTCGCCCGTCTTCAGCTTGCCGATTAGCTGGCCTGGCTCGCGCGGGTTGGCAAAGCCCGGGCTTTGCAGCAGCAGGGTACCGTCGGCGCCCACGATCTTGAAATAGAACTGGCCGTCGGCCTCGCGGTACTGCTTGATCTGCGGCGCGGTGGCCCCGGTGGCTTTGGCTGCCTTGGCCGCCTTGTCCGACGCCGATGCTGCGCTGCTGCTCGCCAGGTTGCGCAGGCCCACCGCATGCCGCAGCTCGCGCATCAGCGGCGCCGACAGCGCACGCGCCTTCTCGGCGCCGGTCAGCAAAATGCGCTCGACCTGCGCCGGGTCGGCCATCATGGCTTCGTACTGGGCGCGCATCGGCGCGATCTCGCGGTCGATGCGGTCAAACAGCATCTGCTTGGCCTCGCCCCAGGCAATGCCCTCGGCATACGCCTTGCGCAAGGCGGCGGTTTCATCAGCGCTGGCAAAGGCCTGGTAGATCTGGAACAGCGCCGAGCCTTCGGTGCTTTTGGGTTCGCCCGGCGCGCGCGAGTCGGTGACGATGCCCATGATCAGCTTGCGCATCTGCTCGCGCGGCGCAAACAGCGGGATGGTGTTGTCGTAGCTCTTGCTCATCTTGCGGCCGTCCAGGCCGGGCAGCAGCGCCACCGCGTCGTCCACCTCGGCCTCGGGCAGCACCAGATGCTCGCCGTACAGGTGGTTGAAGCTCGAGGCCATATCGCGCGCCATCTCGATGTGCTGAATCTGGTCGCGGCCCACCGGGATCTTGTGTGACTTGAACATCAGGATGTCGGCCGCCATCAGCACCGGGTACATGAACAGGCCGGCGGTCACGTCGGCGTCGGCGTCGGCGCCGGCAGCGGTGTTCTTGTCCACCTGCGCCTTGTAGGCGTGCGCGCGGTTCAGCAGGCCCTTGCCGGTGACGCAGGTGAGCAGCCAGGTGAGTTCCGGAATCTCCGGGATGTCGGACTGGCGATAAAAGTACACGCGCTGCGGGTCGAGCCCCGCGGCCAGCCAGGTGGCCGCGATCTCGAGCGTGGAGCGCTGGATGCGCGCCGGCTCGTCGCACTTGATGAGCGCGTGGTAGTCGGCCAGAAAGTAAAAGCTCTCGATGCCCGGGCGCAGGCTGGCGGCCACCGCAGGGCGGATGGCGCCCACGTAGTTGCCCAGGTGCGGCGTGCCGGTGGTGGTGATGCCGGTGAGGTAGCGAAGCGTGGCGGGCGAGGTCATGCGGGCAGGGTCAGGCAGGCGAGGTCAGGCAAGCGAGTTCAGGCAAGCAAGCGACGGCGGGTTCAGTGGAGCAGCCACACCAGCGGGCTCATCAGCAGGTCCAGCGTGCCGTAGCCCAGCGCCATCAGCGGGCGCAGCCACAGCGTGCTGACCACGCCCAGCAGCACCAGGCCCATCACGATGAAGAAGCCCCAGGGCTCGATGCGCGACACGGCCACCGCCTGCCGCCAGGGCAGCAGGCCCACCAGAATACGGCCCCCGTCCAGCGGCGGCAGCGGAAACAGATTGAAGGCCCACATCACCAGATTTGTCTTGATACCAGCCTCCGCAACTTCAATAAAGAAGCGCTCTTCGACATTGAAACCCTTGAGGCTGACATAGAGGACTGCCCACACCATGGCCTGCACGAAGTTCGACGCCGGCCCGGCCAGCGCCACCCAGATCATGTCGCGCTTGGGATGGTTAAGGTTGCCGAAGTTCACCGGCACCGGCTTGGCATAGCCGAACACGAAGTTGCCCGAAGTGGCGAAGTACAGCAGCAGCGGCATCGCGATGGTGCCGATCGGGTCGATGTGCTTGATCGGGTTGAGGGTGATGCGGCCCATCGTGGCCGCGGTGGCGTCGCCGAAGCGAAGCGCTGCGTAGCCATGGGCCGCCTCGTGCAGGGTGATCGCAAAGATCACTGGCAGGGCGTAGATGGCAACGGTTTGAACGAGTTGGGCGAAATCCACGGCGCGAATTGTCTCAGACGGGGCGCAGGGGCCCGGGCTGCTGCCGTGCCGATCAGAGCCCGATCAAGGCCGGATCGCCGCGGCCTGCGCGCAGCAGCACCCGCTCGCCGTCGTGCATGTCGATCACCGTGGTGGGCTGCGACGGGCAGGCGCCGGCGTCGATCACTGCCGCCACCTGGTGTTCGTAGCGCTCGCGGATGTCGTGCGCATCGTTCAGCGGGTCGGTGTCGCCGGGCGGGATCAGCGTGGTGGCTAGCAGCGGCGCGCCATGCAGCTCCAGCAGCGTCTGCAAGGTTTTGTGGTCGGGCACGCGCAGGCCGATGGTCTTGCGCTGCGGATGGCTCACGCGGCGCGGCACCTCTTTGGTGGCGCTCAGGATGAAGGTGAAGGCGCCCGGCGTGGCCGACTTGAGCAACCGGAACTGCCGGTTGTCCACCATCGCGTAGCTGGCCAGCTCGCGCAGGTCGCGGCACAGCAGCGTGAGGTGGTGCTTGTCGTCCACGCCGCGGAGCTGCCGCAGGCGGTCGGCCGCCGCCTTGTCGTCCAGGTGGCAGGCCAGCGCATAGCTGGAATCGGTGGGCAGCGCGACGATGCCGCCGCGCTCGAGCAGCGCCACCGCCTGCTTGAGCAGCCGCGGGTGCGGGTTGTCGGGGTGCACCTCGAAGTACTGCGCCATGCGTGGCCCTTCAGCTTTCCACCGGCTCGAGGCGCACGCGGCCCTCGCGCACGGTCAGCCACGCGCCCATCGCACCGCACACCGCCACCATGCCGATGCCCAGCAGCGCCCAGGCGTCGGGCACATGCGCAAACATCAGGTAGCCGCCCAGCATTGCGAACGCGATCTGGCCGTACAGATAGGGCGTGAGCACCGAGGTCGGTGCGCGCTGATAGGCCAGGATCAGCAAAAAGTGCCCCACCGTGCCCATGAGCCCCATGAACACCAGCGCGGCCCACCAGTGCCACGAGGGCACCGCCGCCCACGCAAAGGGCAGGGCCACCGTGCCCAGCAGCGCGCCTACCCAGCCGGTGTAGAAGTGCGTGGTGATCGGGTCTTCGAGCCGCGCGAGCTTGCTGGTGAGGATCTGGAAACCGGTGTTGGCGATCACCAGGCCCAGCGGCAGCAGCACCGCCCAGCCCAGGCCCTGGTCGCCGGTGGGCCGCACGATGAACAGCACGCCCACAAAGCCGCCGATCACCAGCAGCCAGCGCAGCACCGACACCTGCTCCTTCGTCCAGGTGGCGGCCACCAGCGTGACCGCCAGCGGCGTGACCATCACCACCGCGGTGAACTCGCCCACCGGCATGAACTTGAGGCTGAAAAAAGCAAAGGTGCTGCACAAAAACAGCAGCGCGCCGCGCGCGAGCTGAAAGCGCGGGTGCGCGGTGCGCAGTATGCGCCGGCCGCGGCTGGGCCACACCATCACCGTGGTGCTGACCGCCTGGAACAGGTAGCGGAACCACAGCGCCATCATCACCGGCAGCACCGCGCTCACCCGCTTGGAGGTGGTGTCCAGCGCGGCAAAGCAGGCCACGGCGGTCAGCGCCAGGGCGATGCCGGCCAGAGCGTGGTGACCGGGGGCCTGAAACGGGCGCGTCACTGGATGCGGTCGGCCACCAGGTCCCACACGGGGGTCAAGTGGCCGGGCAGGTAGGGCAGCTGGCCCAGGTCGGTGCGGCTTTCCTCGGGGCTGTGAAAGTCCGATCCGCGCGAGGCGGCCAGGCCGAACTCGCGCGCCACGTCGGCGTAGCGCAGGGCCTCGGCGTCGCTGTGCGAACCGGTCACCACCTCGACCGCGCGGCCACCGTGCGCCTTGAACTCGCTGAACAGCGCGTATTCCTCGTTGGCGGTGAAGGCGTAGCGCGCCGGATGCGCGATCACTGCCACGCCGCCCGCGTCACTGATCCAGCGCTCGGCATCGCGCAGGCTGGCCCAGCGGTGCGGCACGAAGCCGGGTTTGCCCTCGGTGAGGTAGCGGCGGAACACCTCGTAGGTGTCCTTGCAGGCCCCCGACTCCACCAGAAAGCGCGCGAAGTGCGTGCGCGAGATCAGCTCGGGGTTGCCCACGAACCGGAGCGCGCCTTCGTAGGCGCCGCGGATGCCCACCTGCTCGAGCTGACGCGACATCTCGCGCGCGCGCTCGCCACGGCCACCGCGCGTGCCGTGCAGGCCTTCGCGCAGGGCGGTGTCTTCGGGGTCAAAGCCCAGGCCCACGATGTGCACCGTGTGGCCGGCGAAGGTCACCGAGATCTCGGCGCCCGTGAGGTAGCGCATGCCGTGCTCGCGCGCCGCCGCGGCTGCGCGCTGCTGCCCGCCCACTTCGTCGTGGTCGGTGAGCGACCACAGGTCCACGCCGTTGCTGGCTGCGCGGCGGGCCAGCGCTTCGGGGGTGAGGGTGCCGTCAGAGACGACCGAGTGGCAGTGCAGGTCTGCGTTGAGGTACGACACGCTGCCGATTTTAGGCTTGCGCGTTGCCGCGGCCCGCGCGGGCTGTCCCGCGGCATACTGCGCAGATGATCACCGTTCACCACCTTGAGAATTCGCGTTCGCAGCGCGTGCTGTGGCTGCTGGAAGAACTGGGCCTGCCCTACGAGGTGCGCCGCTACGATCGCGACCGCAAGACCATGCTGGCGCCGCCCGAGCTGCGCCAGGTGCATCCGCTGGGCAAGTCGCCGGTGATCACCGACGGCGACATCACCGTGGCCGAGTCGGGCGCGATCGTCGAGTACCTGGTCGAGACCTATGGCGGTGGCCGGCTGGTGCCGCCGGTGGGCACACCCGAGCGGCTGCGCTGGCGCTACTGGATGCACTACGCCGAGGGCTCGCTGATGCCCTATCTGGTGATGAAGCTGGTGTTCGACCAGATCGAGCGCGCCAAGATGCCGTTCTTTGCCAAGCCGATCGCCAAGGCGATTGCCGCCAAGACCAAGCAGGCCTTCATCCTGCCCAACATCGCGCAGCACCTGAAGTTCATCGAGTCCGAGCTGGCCACGCGCGACTGGTTTGCCGGCGACGAGTTCAGCGCCGCCGATGTGCAGATGAGCTTTCCGCTGGAGGCCGCGGCCTCGCGCACCGGCATGGGCAACAGCTATCCGCGCATCCATGCGTGGCTGGGGCGCATCCATGCACGGGCGGCCTACGAGCGCGCGCTGGAGCGCGGCGGGCCGTACAAGATCCTGGAGTGAACTCGCGCCAGGGGCGTGTCGCGCGTCAGCTTTGCGCTTGCGTTCAGTGCAAGGCGCCGCCGTGCTGGCGCAAGTCGGCGCGGCCGCTGCCCAGGATATCCACCGCACAGGCCAGGGCGGCTTGCGTGCCGCGCTGCAGTTCGTCCAGCGCCAGGGCGGGGCTGCCCTGGCCCGGCAGCCAGGGCACATGCATGAAGCCGCCCACCGTGCCGTGCAGGCTCAGGCGCGTGGCCAGCAGGTGCATCAGGCCAAAGAACACGTGGTTGCAGACAAAGGTGCCGGCGGTCTGCGAAATCTCGGCGGGCACGCCGGCTTGCTCGATGGCAGCGCGCATGGCCTTGATCGGCAGCGTGCTGAAGTAAGCCGCCGGTGCACCGGTAACCACTGGATGGTCCACCGGCTGGGCGCCCGCGTTGTCGGCTATCCGCGCGTCGTCCACATTGATGGCCACCCGCTCCAGCGACAGCGCGCCGCGCCCGCCGGCCAGGCCGGTGCACAGCACCAGCGCCGGCCGATGCTGCATCAGCAGCCCCTGCAGCACCGCCAGCGACCGGCCGAACACCGTGGGCAGCAGGGCGCCCACCACCCGGTGGCCGGCGATGGTGTGGCCGTCCAGGGCCAGGGCCAGTTCGGCACTGGGGTTGCGCGCGTCGCCGCCAAAGGCGTCAAAGCCGGTGATCAGCAGCGGCGGGGCTGCGCCAGCGGCGCTGGCTTGGGGGCTGGCAAGGGTGGGCACGGCCGCATTTTCAGCCCTGGGGGCGGGGGTGAGACAATCCGGGGTTGATGAGTACATCCTTCTCCCAACTGCAGCTGGCCGAGCCGCTGGCGCGCGCCGTGGCCGAAATGGGCTACGAGTCCATGACGCCGATCCAGGCGCAAGCCATTCCGGTGGTGCTGACCGGCCGCGACGTGATGGGCGCCGCCCAGACCGGCACCGGCAAGACGGCCGCGTTCTCGCTGCCCTTGCTGCAGCGGCTGCTCAAGCACGACAACACCTCCACATCCCCTGCGCGGCATCCGGTGCGCGCGCTGGTGCTGCTGCCCACGCGCGAACTGGCCGACCAGGTGGCGCAGCAGGTCAAGCTGTACGCCAAGTACACCAACCTGCGCAGCGCGGTGGTGTTTGGTGGCATGGACATGAAGCCGCAGACGCTGGAATTGAAGAAGGGCGTCGAGGTGCTGGTGGCCACGCCCGGCCGCCTGCTGGACCATATCGAAGCCAAGAACGCGGTGCTCAACCAGGTCGAGTACGTGGTGCTGGACGAGGCCGACCGCATGCTGGACATCGGCTTTTTGCCCGACCTGCAGCGCATCCTGAGCTACCTGCCCAAGCAGCGCACCACGCTGCTGTTCTCGGCCACCTTCTCGCCCGAGATCAAGCGGCTGGCCAACAGCTACCTGAAAGACCCGATCACGGTGGAGGTGGCGCGCCCGAACGAGACCGCGTCCACGGTGGAGCAGCACTTCTATAGCGTGACGGACGACGACAAGCGCCGCGCGCTCAAGCAGATCGTGCGCGAGCGCGGCATCAGCCAGGCCTTTGTGTTCGTCAACAGCAAGCTCAGTTGCGCCCGGCTGGCGCGCAGCCTCGAGCGCGAGGGCCTGAAGACCACCGCGCTGCACGGCGACAAGAGTCAGGACGAGCGCCTGAAGTCGCTGGCGGCCTTCAAGGCCGGCGAGGTGGACTTGCTGGTGGCCACCGACGTGGCCGCGCGCGGCCTGGACATCAAGGACGTGCCGGCGGTGTTCAACTTCGACCTGCCCTTCAACCCCGAAGACTATGTGCACCGCATCGGCCGCACCGGTCGCGCGGGGGCGTCGGGCTTGGCGGTGACCTTCGTCTCGCCCTCTGACGGCCGGCTGGTGTCAGACCTGGAAAAGCTGCTGAAGAAAAAGCTCGAGATCGAGGCGGTCGAGTTCGAAGAAGACCGCCCGCGCGGACGCATCAACGACGGTCGCCGCCACTGGCGCGACAGCGGCGAGGTGGGCGACCCGCGCGACGTGCTCGACAGCCCGCGCCCGGCAGCCACCGCCAGCGAAGCGCCGCGGCGCCCGCGCGGGCCCGCACCGGCGCCGCGCGATCCGTTCTTTGACAAGCCCTACGAGGAGCCGCCTCAGGCTGAGGCCACCCCGTCGTGGGAGGTTGCGGCCAAGCCGGCCAGCAGCCGCGTGTCGGCCAACATCAAGACCAAGCGCAAGGTCGCGGCGCTGTTCAAAACGTCCTGAGGGGGCAGGGCGGCCCCTCCTGAGGGCGCTGTGCCCATTGCCCGGCCCGCCGCCCGGCCCGTCACTCTCCCGGTGGCTGCGCCGCTTCGCAGCGCACCTGGATCAACTCATCCGCGCTGCGGTCAGCCCCCAGGCGCAGCGCGCTCAGGCAGCCGCCCCACACGCAACCAGTGTCCAGCGACAGTACGTCGCGCCTGGCCTGCCAGCCCAGCGTCGACCAGTGGCCAAAGGCGATCACGTCGCCCGCCGTCTGGCGGCCCGGCGCATCGAACCAGGGCACATGGCCCGCAGGCGTGGCGGCCAGCCCGCCGGTGGTCTTGAGGTCCATCACGCCGTCGGGCGCGACAAAGCGCAACCGCGTCAGCGCATTGACGATCACCCGCAGCCGGTCGGCGCCTTGCAGGGCGTCGTCCCAGTGGTCGGGCTGGTTGCCGTACATCTGCCCCAGAAAGTGATGCAGGTCGGGCCCGCGCAGCACCGTCTCCACCTCGGCGGCCAGTTGCAGGGTGCGCTGTGCCGTCCACTGCGGCAGCACCCCCGCATGCACCATCAGGATGCCGTGCGCCTGCAGCGCCATGGGGCGATGGCGCAGCCAGTCCAGCAGCGCGTGGCGGTCGGGTACGGCCAGCAGGTCGTCCAGGGTATCGAGCCGATGCGGGCGGCGCAGCCCGGCGGCCAGCGCCAGCAGGCTCAGGTCGTGGTTGCCCAGCAGGCCCTGTGCGCTACCTTCGAGTTTCATCAGCCGGCGCAGCACCGCGGCCGAATCCGGCCCGCGGTTCACCAGGTCGCCCAGCAGGTACAGCGTGTCGCGGCTGGGCGAGAAGCCCACCGTGTCCAGCAGGCGCGCCAATGCGCCGTCGCAACCCTGGACATCGCCGATCAGGTAAATTGACATGATGTTCGTTCGCTGTGCCTTGGCATGGATTTTCTGCTGATTGCGCTGTTGACCCTGCTCAACGGCGCATTCGCCATGTCTGAACTGGCACTGGCGTCCAGCCGCAAGGCCCGCCTGACGGCGATGGCCGAGGCGGGGGACCGCGGCGCGCAGGCGGCGCTGGCGCTGCTGGACAACCCCACCCAGTTTCTGTCGTCGGTGCAGGTGGGCATCACCTCCATCGGCATCGTCAACGGCATCATCGGCGAGGCCGCGTTTGCCGGCGGCCTGGCGCTGTTGCTGGGCGGCTGGGGCATGCCCGAGCGCGCGGCGTCCATCACCGCCACCGCGCTGGTGGTGGCCGTCATCACCTTCATCACCATCGTGTTCGGCGAACTGGTGCCCAAGCGCATCGGCCAGCTGTACCCCGAGACGGTGTCGCGCGTGATCGCGCTGCCCATGACCTGGCTGGCCATGGCCACCAAGCCCTTTGTGCGGCTGCTGTCGGCCAGCACGCATGCGGTGCTCAGGTTGCTGCGCATCGACAACGCTCCCGGCCGCTCGGTGACCGAAGAAGAAATCGTCGCCAGCCTGGAAGAAGGCGTAGACGCCGGCGTGATCGAGCAGCACGAGCGGCAGATGGTGCAGAACGTGTTCCATCTGGACGACCGGCCGCTCACCTCGCTGATGGTGCCGCGTTCGGACATCGAATGGCTGGACGCCGACCTGTCGGTGGCGCAGGCGCTGGCGCAGGCCGGCCGCCAGGGCGCGCATTCGTGGTACCCGGTGTGCCAGGGCTCGCTGGACGAGGTGGTGGGCGTGATCAGCGTGTCCACGCTGCTCAAGCTGGGAGCGGGGCAGGGCGGCACGCTGCGCGATCAGGTGCAGCCGGCGCTGTTTTCGCCCGAGACGCTCAGCGGCATGGAACTGCTCGAGCAGTTCCGCGCACGGGCCGCGCGCATGGTGTTCGTGGTGGACGAATACGGCGTGGTGCAGGGCCTGATGACGCCGCACGACCTGCTGGAGGCGATCACCGGCGAGCTCAAGCCCGAGGCGCAGGCCGAGGCCTGGGTGACGGCGCGCGACGACGGCTCGTGGTTGCTCGACGGCATGATGCCGGTGGCCGAGCTCAAGGCGCGCTTTGACCTGCGCGACCTGCCCGACGAGGACCGTGGGCGCTACAACACCGTGGCCGGTCTGGTGCTGTCGGTGTGCGGCCACCTGCCGGCCACCGGCGAGCGGGTGGAGGCCAGCGGCTGGAGTTTCGAGGTGATCGACCTGGATGGCCGGCGCATCGACAAGGTGCTGGCGCGCCCGGTGGCGGCACCCGCCGCCGTCATGGATTGAGCGCTGCCTTCACCGCGGCCGACACCTGCGCCATGTCGGCCTTGCCAGCCAGTTGCGCCTTGGCCGCACCCATCACCTTGCCCATGTCTCCGGGGCCGCTGGCCCCCAGCTGCGCCACGATGGCCTTGACGGCGGCGGCCACCTCGTCGGCCGACAGCCGCGCCGGCAGGTAGGCCTCGAGCACCTTCATCTCGGCGATCTCCTTGTCGGCCAGGTCCTGGCGGGCGGCCTTGGTGAAGGCGTCGATGCTGTCGCGGCGCTGCTTGATCAGCTTGTCGACGATGCCGATCACGCCGGCGTCGTCCAGCGTGATGCGCTCGTCCACCTCGCGCTGCTTGATGGCCGCGTTGAGCAGGCGGATGGTGCCCAGGCGGTCCGTCTCTTTGGCACGCATGGCGGCCTTCATGTCGTCGTTGATGCGGTCCTTCAGGCTCATGGAATGCTCCGGATAAAAAAAACAAAGGCCCGCGCGGGTTGCCCCGGGCGAGCCTTGCGGCGGGTGAGCGCCGGGATCAGTACAGCTTTTTGGGCAGCTGCATGCTGCGCACGCGCTTGTAATGGCGCTTGACGGCCGCAGCCTTCTTGCGCTTGCGCTCGGCGGTGGGCTTTTCGTAGAACTCGCGGGCGCGCAGTTCGGTCAGCAGACCCAGTTTCTCGATGGTGCGCTTGAAGCGGCGCAGGGCCACGTCGAAGGGCTCGTTTTCCTTGACACGGATCGTGGTCATGAATTCAGGTGTTCGGTTGGTGCGGAGAGCGGGTGACGGGCAAGATCGAAGCCCCGTCGCCATCGCCGCGATGGTCCCCTGCCTCAAGTGCGTCCGGCTGCAGGGGTTCGCCGCAAAAGCCCACCATTATAGCCTTAGCGGGCCGGCCGGCAACGCCCTGGCGCAGGCATGGGCGCTGGCCCAGGCCCACTGGAAGTTGTAGCCGCCCAGCCAGCCGGTGATGTCCACCACCTCGCCGATGAAATACAGGTCACTCTGACGCGACTCCAGGGTGTGGGAGGACAGATCGCGGGTATCGATCCCGCCTGCGGTCACCTCGGCCTTGCGGTAGCCCTCCGTGCCTTCAGGGGTTACGGTCCATGACTTGAGGCTTTGCGCCAGCCCTTGCAGCACCTTGTCGGGCACATCGGGCATGGCTTTTTGCAACTCCGATCGCTGGCCCGTCCACACCTCGGCCAGGCGCGCGGGCAGCAGGCGGGCCAGCTCCGTGCTGAGCTGCTTGCGGGAGCCGGCCTTGAGGGCGATCAAATGCCGCGACAGGTCCGAGGCTTGGCCCTGACCGGGCGCAAGATCGATCTCCACGCTCTGGCCTTCCCGCCAGAAGCTCGAAATCTGCAGCGCGGCCGGTCCGCTCAGGCCCCGGTGGGTCATTAGCAGGTCTTCCTCGAAGACCTGCTTTCTGGGCCGCTTGCCCTGGCCTCCGATGGCCACGCGCACGGGCAGTGCCACGCCGGCCAGATCCGCGTAGGGCGCCCAGGCGGGCGGCGCAAAGGTCCGGGGTACCAGGGCCGGTCGGGTGGGCACCACTCGCAGGCCAAATTGCCGGGCGATGCGGTAGCCCCAATCACTGGCGCCGATTTTGGGAATCGACAGACCGCCTGTGGCCACCACCAGACGCGGGGCACGGACTTCGCCGCGACCGGTGTGCAGCCGGTAGTGGCCCCCTTCGCGGCTGACCCGCTCCACCGGGCAGGGCTGCCAGTGCTGCACCGCACCCTCCTGGCAGAGGGCCAGCAAAAGATCGATGATGTCCTGGGCCGAGCGGTCGCAAAACAGCTGCCCCTTGTGCTTTTCGTGAAAGCCGATGCCGCGGCCTCGCACCAGGGCGACGAAGTCCTGTGGCGTGAACCGGGCCAGGGCCGATCGGCAGAAATCGGGGTTCTCGCCGAGGAAGTGCTGCGGCCCGACTTCCAGGTTGGTGAAATTGCAGCGGCCTCCGCCGGAGATGCGGATTTTCTCGGCCACCTTGGGAC
>JBJTCL010000080.1:0-19221 GCA_046091865.1 Burkholderiaceae bacterium
CTGCCCAGCTGCTCGACCGCGAACTCGAGCGCCCCGCCCTTCATGAGTACACCCAGGTGATCATGGCCGAGGCCGACAGGCTGCAATCCCTGATGGATCGCCTGCTCACCCCCCATCGGCCAGCGCAGCCCACGGCGCTCAACATCCACGAAGTCACTGAACGGGTACGCAGCCTTATCCTGGCCGAATTCCCTGCCGTGCGCGTGATTCGCGACTATGACACCAGCCTGCCCTCGCTCACCGCCGACCGCGAGCAGCTCATCCAGGCGGTGCTGAACATCGCGCACAACGCCTGCCAGGCGCTGGACGAACGCATTTCCGCGGGTGACGCCGAATTGATTTTGCGCACGCGCATCGCGCGGCAGGTGACGTTTGGCAAGCAGCGCTACCGGTTGGCACTGGAATTGCATGTGATCGACAACGGGCCCGGTGTGCCGGACTCGATCAAGGACCGCATCTTCTTCCCGCTGGTGTCGGGGCGCGATGGCGGTTCCGGCCTGGGGCTGACGCTGGCGCAAACCTTCGTGCAGCAGCATCACGGCCTGATCGAGTGCGACTCCGAGCCCGGACGGACGGATTTCAAAATCCTCATCCCTTTGCCCTGACCGCCCAACCGCAGACCCACGATGAAGCCGATCTGGATCGTTGACGATGACCAAAGCATCCGCTTCGTGCTGGAGAAGGCGCTGCTGCGCGAAGACCTGCCCACGCGCAGCTTCACCAATCCGCGCGAGGTGATGCAGGCGCTGGAGGCCGCCAACGACGAGGACGGCCCGCAGATCCTGGTGAGCGACATCCGCATGCCCGGCGGCTCGGGCCTGGACCTGCTGAGCAAGATCAAGGCAAAGCACCCGGGCCTGCCGGTGATCATCATGACCGCGTTCTCCGACCTGGACAGCGCGGTGTCGGCTTTTCAGGGCGGGGCCTTTGAGTACCTGCCCAAACCCTTTGACCTGCCCAAGGCGATCGAGCTGATCCGCCGCGCGGTGGACGAAAGCCAGCGCGAGGCGGTGGCCGAAGAGCGCATGACCGCCGCACCCGAGATGCTGGGCCAGGCGCCTGCGATGCAGGATGTGTTTCGCGCCATCGGCCGGCTGAGCCAGAGCCATGTGACGGTGCTGATCACCGGCGAAAGCGGCTCGGGCAAGGAACTGGTGGCACGCGCGCTGCACAAGCATTCACCGCGGGCCAATGGTCCGTTTGTGGCGATCAACACCGCGGCCATCCCCAAGGACCTGCTGGAAAGCGAACTGTTTGGCCACGAGCGCGGCGCCTTTACCGGCGCCCAGACCATGCGGCGCGGCCGGTTCGAGCAGGCCGAAGGCGGCACGCTGTTCCTCGACGAGATCGGCGACATGCCGTTTGACCTGCAGACGCGGCTGCTGCGCGTGCTATCGGATGGCAACTTCTACCGCGTGGGCGGATACAGCGCCATTCGCTCGAATGTGCGCGTGATTGCGGCTACACACCAGCACCTGGAGCAGCGCGTCAAAGAGGGCAGCTTCCGCGAAGACCTGTTCCACCGCTTGAACGTCATCCGCTTGCGGCTGCCTGCATTGCGCGAGCACCGCGAAGACATCGCCATGCTGGCGCGGCACTTTTTGCAGGTCAGCGCGCGTCAGCTGGGGGTGGAGCCCAAGCGCATTTCTGATGCGGCGCTGGCGCGCCTGACAGCCTTTGCTTTCCCCGGCAATGTGCGCCAGCTCGAGAACCTGTGCCACTGGCTGACGGTGATGGCGCCCGCGCAGGTGGTCGAGGTGAAGGACCTGCCGCCCGAGGTGCTTGAGTCCACGGCGGCCGATACGGCTGATACGGCCGACGCGGGTGGCGCGCCGGATGCGTCAGCGGTGGCGGCCGGTGTGGTGTCGCCCGCTGTGGCGGCCGTTGCAACCCCGGGCGCGGCATCGTCCTTAGCCCCGGCAAGCGTGGCGGCTTCGGTGCCTGTACGCCATGGCACGGATGACACCGATGCTGCCGATGACGTCGATCACACCGGCGTTGCCGACGCGAAGGGTTCGCTGGCTGCGGTGGCCCCAGTCGCGCCTTCCGCTGCCGCCGTGAACGGCAGCGGCCGAGCAGGCATGGGCGTGGGCGCCTGGGAAGACGGCCTCGAGTCGGCGGCGCTGCAACTGCTGGCCGAGGGCCGCAGCGATGTGTGGGACGAACTCACGCGCCGCTTTGAATCGCGGCTCATCCTCACCGCGCTGGCCAGCACACGCGGTCGCCGCATCGAGGCCGCGCAGAAGCTCGGCATCGGCCGCAACACCATCACCCGCAAGATCCAGGAACTCGGCCTGGAGGAGTGAGGGGCGCAGGCACCAAGCACGCTGGCGCGCAGGCGCGCCGCGCGCGTTCAGGTGCCGATCACGCCGCCATCGCGCTTGCGGATCACCACCGTCGCCGAACGCGGCCGGCCACCGGCGCGGAAGTCGGGCCAGTTGGAGAAGCGCGCCGGCTGCTCCGGGTCGCTGCGGTCGCTGGGGGTCTCGCCCGGATGCTGCACGTTGATGAACAGGGTGCGCCCGTCGGGCGTCCAGGTCACGCCGGTGATCTCGCAGTTGGTGGGGCCGGTCAAAAAGCGCCGCGTCTCGCCAGTGGCCACATCGCAGGCCAGCATCTGGTTGTTGCCCACATTCACGAACTCGCCCTGGTTCATCTGCGTGGCGTGCGCATCGGTCTGGATCCACAGCAGACCGCGTGCATCGAAGGCGATGCCGTCGGGGCAGGCGTACAGGTCGCCGCGGATGTTGCCGCGCGCCTCGGCGCGTGACTGCGCCGGGTCACCGGCCAGCACCAGATGGTTCCAGCGAAAGCGCGTCGCATCAAAGTCGCCGCCTGAGGCCGCGCCTTCCTGCCAGCGGATGATGTGGCCGTGCGCATTGCCGTTACGCGGGTTGGCGGCATCCGCGCCCGGCCTGCCGGGCTTGCCGCGGTCGCTGTTGTTGGTGAGGGTGCAGTACACCGCGCCGTTCACCGGATCGATCGTCAGCCACTCGGGGCGGTCCATCTTGGTGGCGCCCAGGATGTCGCTGGCCTGCCGCGCCTTGATCACCACCTCGCCCTGATCGGCAAAACCGCTGGCGGCTGTCAGCGGCCCCTGGCCATGCACCAGCGGCAGCCACACGCCGGTGCCGTCGGCGTCAAAGCGCGCCACGTACAGCGTGCCGTGATCGAGCAGATCGCGGTTGGCCTGCGCCGCGCTCAGGCCGTTGCCTGCGGGTCGGATGCGGTCGCGGCTGACGAACTTGTAGATGTACTCAAAGCGCGCGTCCTCGCCGCTGTACACCACCGCGCGGCCGTCCTGGGTGACCGCCACCCAGGCACCTTCGTGGGCGGCGCGCCCCAGCGCCGTGCGCTTGATCGGCGTGGACTGCGGATCCATCGGATCGACCTCGACGATCCAGCCGAAGCGGTTGGGCTCGTTGGGGTTCTGCCGCACATCAAAGCGCGGGTCGTGCTCGGGCCAGCGGAAGAAGGCATTGGCCTGCAGGCCCCAGCGGCGCTGATGCGCGTCGCGGCCGTCGGCGCCGCCAAAGTAGAAGCGGAAGTTTTCTTCGCCGCTCAGGTAGGTGCCCCAGGGCGTGAGCGATGCCGCACAGTTGTTCAGCGTGCCCAGCACCACGCGGCCTGCCGGGTCGGCCGAGGTGCGCATCAGCGCATGGCCTGCCGCCGGGCCGCCCAGGTTGAAGGGCGTGTTGGCGGTCAGCCGCCGCGCAAAGCGCGAGGGGCGCACCATGCGCCAAGCGTTGCCTGCCTGTTCCACCTCGATGACGGAGATGCCATGTGCCGCCTGCGACTTGCGCACCTTCTCGGCGGACCAGGTCTTCAGGCCGTCCTTGTGCAGCAGGCCGTCGTCGACGTATTCGTGATTCATCACCAGCAGCCCGCGCCGCGAGCCGTCCAGCGGCAGATATTCGATGGCGTCGTGGTGCATGCCCATCTGCGCCTCCTGCTCGAAGGCGCTGTCGCTGCCGTCGCCCTTCCACGCCGGCATGCGGCCGGCCATGCCCACTGGCTCGCCCCAGGCGGCGATCACGCTGGCGATGTAGCCCTCGGGCACGGTGATGCGGTCATCACGGCCCACGGGCACCGGCTTGAAGCCCGGCTTGGCGCGGGTGGCTTCGGTGGGGCGGGGCGCTGCCGCATGGGCGTGTGTGGCCGACGTGGCGCAGCCGGCCAGCCACGGCGCGAGCACGGCGGCCGCACCGGCGGCAGCACCCATGCGCAGCAGCGTGCGCCGCTCGGGTGACGAGATGCTGTGGATGTCGGTGTTGGGGCTGGTGTTGCTGTCTTCCAGCGCGTCGAAAGGTGATGCCACGGTACTGCTCCTGGTCACATCAAAGATTCAATTCTGCAACCACCGGCGCATGGTCGCTGGGCTTGTCCCACTTGCGGGGTGTGCGGTCGACGGCACAGGCCTGCACCGTGTGTTTGAGCGCTGCGCTCACCAGAACGTGGTCGATGCGCAGGCCGCGGTTTTTCTGGAAGCCCAGCATGCGGTAGTCCCACCAGCTGAAGGTCTTGGGCGGATGCTCGAACAGGCGAAACGCGTCGGTCAGGCCGGCGTCGAGCAGGGCGCGGAAATGCGCACGCTCCTCGTCGGTGTGGTGGATGGTGCCGCGCAGGCCTTCGGGGTCGTGGCTGTCGCGGTCTTCGGGCGCGACGTTGAAGTCGCCCATCAGCACCAAGCGTTCATGGGCCGCGATTTCGCGCTTCACATGGGCCAGCAGCGCGTCGAGCCAGCGCAGCTTGTAGGCAAACTTGTCGCTGCCCGGCTCCTGGCCGTTGACGAAGTAGGCGTTGATCAGGCGCATCGGCCCGGCTGGTGTGTCCAGCGTGGCGGTGATCACCCGCGCCTGCTCGTCGTCCAGACCGGGGATGTTGCGCAGCACCTCGCACACGGGCGTGCGCGACAGCAGCGCGACACCGTTGTACGTCTTCTGGCCGACGGCCTCGGCGTGGTAGCCCGCTTCGCGCAGCGCTTCGAACGGAAATTTGTCGTCGGTGAGCTTGAGCTCTTGCAGACCGATCACGTCCACCGGGTTGGCGGCGAGCCACTGCAGCAGGTGCGGCAGCCGCGTGTTCAGCGAGTTGACGTTCCAGGTGGCGAGCTTCATTACAGAAACACCTCAGATGTGCAGTACGGCCAGCGCACCCACCACGATGCCGATGCCTGCCACGGCAAACATGCCGTACTCCAGCCACTTCTTGCGGGTCAGCAGCGCAATGGCAGCCAGGGCGATGGCCACCTGCAGCGCGGTGGTGGCCTGGGCCCAGCGGTGGTGCTGGTGCATCTGCTCATCGGAGCGCTTGTCCCAGTCGGTGGCCTGGGCCTCGAGCTTTTCGGCCTCGCCCTTGATGTCGTTCTTCTCTTTCTCGTAGCGGTCGATCTTGGTCTGGTACTTGTCCTTCTCGGCCGGGTTGGTGGCCAGATCGCGCGACAGTTCGGCCAGCGACTGCTTGGTGCTCTTGGCCTGGAAGTAATTCCACTGGTTCGAGGCGGCTGTCTTCTTCAACGCCGCATTGTTTTTGTACAGGCCGGCGTTGGCCTGCGTGGCGCCACCCATGTAGGCAAAGATGGCGCCCACGGTGGCGATGATCGCGGTGAACATCGCGATGCGGTTGGTCTGCCGCTTTTGCGCTTCGTCCTCGTGGCCATGACCATGCCCGCCTTGCACGGCGTGCTCCAGTTCGTGATCGTGCGGGCCGTGTACATGAAAACCGCCTCCTGACATGGGGAATCCTGGGTGGTGTGTGTGGGGTTGGGTTTCTGTGCGTCGTTCGGCGGGCAGCGCGCTGCTCAGGGTGCGCTGCGCTCGTAGGTGACGAAGCTGAAGGGCAAGCCGCTGGCGGCGACATGCGACTCGCGCGCCACCTCGCGCCAGGCGGGCCCCAGCGCGGGCGCAAAGGCATCGCCGTCAAAGTCGCGTGCGATTTCGGTGACCACTGCGCGCTGCGCCAGCGGCTCGGCCTGCCGGTAGATGTCGGCGCCGCCGATCACCCACGCGGTGGCATCGGGCGGACAGATCGCCAGCCCCTCGGTGATGGAGTTGGCACGCCGCACGCTGTCGCTCGCCGGCTCGGGCTGCCACTGCGCGTTGCGCGTGATGACGATGTTCAGCCGTCCGGGCAGCGGGCGGAACTTGGGCGGCAGCGAGTCCCAGGTCTTGCGGCCCATGATCACCGGGCAGCCCAGCGTGGCGCGTTTGAAGTGCGCCAAGTCTTCGGGCAAATGCCAGGGCAGTGTGTTGTCGCGGCCGATCACGCCGTTGGCGGCGCGGGCGTAGATCAGATTCAGCGGCATGCGCGCAGCGCCAAAGGCCCGCTCACACGGCCACGGGCGCCTTGATCGGCGCGTGGCACTGGTAGTCCAGCACCTCGAAGTCTTCGTACGCGTAGTCGAAGATCAAATCGGGCCTGCGCTTGATGTTCAGCAGCGGGTAGGGGTAGGGCGTGCGCGAGAGCTGCAGTTCCACCTGCTCATGGTGGTTGCTGTAGATGTGGCAGTCGCCACCGGTCCAGATGAAGTCGCCCACGTCCAGGTCGCACTGCTGCGCCAGCATGTGCGTGAGCAGCGCATAGCTGGCGATGTTGAACGGCACACCCAGAAAGATGTCGGCGCTGCGCTGGTACAGCTGGCAGCTCAGCTTGCCGCGCTGCCCCGGCGCCTGCGGCGGCGCCACGTAGAACTGGAAGAACGCATGGCAGGGCATCAGCGCCATCTTGGGCAGGTCGGCCACGTTCCATGCGCTCACGATGATGCGGCGCGAATCAGGGTTGGTCTTGAGCGTCTTCACCACCTCGGCGATCTGGTCGATGTGACCACCATCCGGCGTGGGCCAGCTGCGCCACTGCACGCCATACACCGGGCCCAGGCTGCCGTCTTCGCGCGCCCATTCGTCCCAGATCGTGCAGCCGCGCTCTTGCAGCCACTTGACGTTGCTGTCGCCGCGCAGGAACCACAGCAGCTCGACGATGATGGCTTTCAGGAACACCTTCTTGGTGGTCACCAGCGGAAAGCCTTCGCTCAGGTCAAAGCGCATCTGGTGGCCGAACACGCTGCGCGTGCCGGTGCCGGTGCGGTCGGTCTTGCTCACACCCGTCGTGTAGACGTGGCGCATGAAATCTTCGTACTGGGACCGGACGGGGCGAGGCGCTGTGCTCATGGGCAGCAAGTGTATAGGTGGGCTGGGTGGCTTGCCCTGGCGCCGGCACCCCGGCGCCGTCGGTTTTGAAATGGCCTGTTACCAAACCGCACGCCCGCGATCTGCAGGGCAAAGCGTCTTTGCGGCGACAATCCCTGTCCCGCATTTGACGAAGTTTTCATGAGTTCACAGCAGACCGGCGGCACGACCCAGGGCGGCAGCCAGCAGGAACAATTCGTCGACACCACCGACCGCGAGGCGTTGCACACCGCGGCGCTGGCCTACCACCGCGCGCAGCACGCCGACGACATCGGCGGCAAGGTGTCGATCACCGTCACCAAGCGCGTCGCCTCGCAGGACGACCTGTCGCTGGCCTAGTCGCCGGGCGTGGCCGTGCCCTGCATGGAGATCGCGCGCGATCCGGCCGCGGCCTACCAGTACACCGCCAAGGGCAACCTGGTGGCCGTCATCACCAACGGCACCGCGGTGCTGGGCCTGGGCCACATCGGCGCGGTGGCCGGCAAGCCGGTGATGGAGGGCAAGGCGGTGCTGTTCAAGAAGTTCGCCGGCATCGATGCCTTCGACATCGAGATCGACGAGACCGATCCGGCCAAGCTGATCGAGATCATCGCCTCGCTGCATCCCACCTTTGGCGGCATCAACCTCGAAGACATCAAGGCGCCCGAGTGCTTTGAGATCGAGCGCGCGCTGCGCTTGCGCCTGTCGATTCCGGTGTTCCACGACGACCAGCACGGCACGGCCATCGTGGTGACGGCGGGCCTGCTGAACGCGCTGCATCTGCAGGGCAAGGCCATCGGGGATGTGCGCCTGGTGGTCAACGGCGCCGGTGCGGCCGCCATTGCCTGCCTGGACCTGCTGGTGAGCCTGGGGCTGGACAAGGCCAAAACGCTGGTGTGCGACTCCAAGGGCGTGATCTGGCGCGGCCGCAATGCCCGCGGTGACGAGGGCGAGAAGGCCGCCTGGGCCGCGCAGACCGATGCGCGCACGCTGGCCGATGCGCTGCGTGGCGCCGATGTGTTTCTGGGCTTGTCGGGCCCCGGCCTGGTGAATGCGGACATGGTGCGCGGCATGGCCGCGCGCCCGGTGGTGTTCGCGCTGGCCAACCCCGAGCCCGAGATCCGGCCCGAACTGGTGATGGCCGCCGCGCCCGAGGCGATCACCGCCACCGGCCGTTCGGACTACGCCAACCAGGTGAACAACGCGCTGTGCTTCCCTTACCTGTTCCGCGCCGCGCTGGATGTGGGTGCGCCCAACATCAACGAGGCGATGAAGGTGGCGGCGGTGCGCGCGCTGGCCGATCTGGCGCGGTCCGATGCGGGCTTTGGCCGCCTGAAGCTGCTGCCCACGCTGCTGGATGCGCGGCTGCTGCAAGAGGTGTCGCTGCGTGTGGCGCAAGCCGCGATGGACAGCGGCAATGCCAAGCGGCCAGTGGCGGTGGATGCCTACCGCGCACGCCTGAAGCGGCTGGCAGAGCGCCTGGCGAACGCGTGAACCTCAGGGCGCCAGCACGCGCCCCGGGTTCATCAGGTTGTGCGGGTCCAGCGCCTGCTTGATGGCGCGCATCATCTGCAGCGCCACCAGCGACTTGTAGTGCGGCAGCTTGCCGGCCTTGAGTTCGCCCACGCCGTGCTCGGCCGAGATGGAGCCGCCGAATTCGCGCACCGCATCGAACACCAGCGTGTTCACCTGCAGCTCGCGCTCGCGCAGAAAGGTCTTGGGATCGCCCTCGGCGGGGGCTTGCACGTTGTAGTGCAGGTTGCCGTCGCCCAGGTGGCCAAAGTTCACCAGGCGCACGCCGTCAATCGCGCGCTGCAGCTGCGCATCCGTGTGGGCGCAGAAGGCCGGAATGCGCGACACCGGGATCGAGATGTCGTGCTTGACGTTCAGGCCCTCTTCGGCCTGCGCCAGCGGAATGCTTTCGCGGATGTGCCACAGCTCGCGCGCCTGCGCGATGCTTTCGGCCACCACCGCATCGCTCACGCAACCGTCTTGCATGGCGGCCTCCAGCAGGCCCTCGAAGCGCTCGCGTGCATGCGCTTCGGATTCGCTGTCAGAGTTCTCGAGCACCACGAACCACGGTGAATCGCCCAGCGGCGGGATGCGTATCTGCGCAAAGTGCCGCGCCACCAGTTCCACTGAGAAGCGGTTCATCACCTCAAAGCCGGTGAGCGCTGCGCCCAGTTGCCGGTGCGCCAGCCCCAGCAGCTGCACCGCATGGTCGAGCGAGGGCACCGACGCCCACGCCGTCAGGCAGGCGGCGGGCAGCGGCACCAGCTTCATCGTCGCGGCGGTGATCACGCCGAGCGTGCCCTCGCTGCCGATGAACAGGTGGCGCAGGTCGTAGCCGGTGTTGTCCTTGCGCAGGCCGCTCAGGCCGTCCCACACCTCGCCCTGCGCAGTGACCACCTCCAGCCCCAGGCACAGGTCGCGCGTGTTGCCGTAGCGAACCACCTGCGTGCCGCCGGCGTTGGTGCCCAGGTTGCCGCCGATGGTGCAGCTGCCTTCGGCTGCCAGGCTCAGCGGAAACAGGAAGCCTTGTTGCTCGCAGGCCAGCTGCAGGTTCTGCAGCACGCAGCCGGCCTCCACCGTCACCGTCAGGTTGTCGGCATCGATGGCGCGGACCGCATGCATGCGCTGCAGGCTCAGCAGCACCTGCGTGCCGCTGCCGTCGGGGATGGAGCCCACCCCCAGCCCGGTGTTGCCGCCCTGGGGCACGATGGGTGTGCGCGCTTGTGCGCAGGCCTTCACCACCGCTGCCACTTCGGCGGTGCTGCCCGGGCGCACCACGGCCAGTGCGCGGCCGCGGCTGCGTCGGCGCCAGTCTTGTTCCCAGGCGCTCAGGTCAGCACCCGGGTCGTCGTGCGTCAGCACATGGGACGCACCGACGGCGGCGCGCAATTGATCCAGCAGGGCCGTCATGCGGGATGTGCCTGTGCCGCCGCACGAAAGCGCATGCGCACATGCAGCGCGCAGGCGGCAAACAGCAGCACGCACAGCACCACTTCGACCATTGCAAAGTAGCTGCTGGGCGCGCGGTCGCTCCAGGCGCGCACCACGCCTTCGATGAAGTACAGCCACACCAGCAGGCTGACCCAGCGGTAGGTGTACAGCCGGTTCTTCAGCATCCCCGCCAGCGGAATGCACCGCGGCAGCACCTTGAGTGCCAGCAGCGATCCGCCCGGTCGTACCGGGGCCAGCCACAGTTCCCACAGCAAGCCGAGCACGATCAGCCCGAGCAGGCTGCCCACCGCCAGATTGCGGGTGAGCAGTACCTCGCGCGTGGGCAGGCGCTGCGTGTCGTGCGCATCGGCCGACGGCGTGGTGGCGGGGGAGGGCGTGTCGGTTGGGGCTTGCATCGCGGTGGCATGATAGCCGTCGCCTTTGCGGTGTCATGTCTGCTTCTGCTTCATCCCCACACCCAGCCCTGATGCTGCTGCGCCGCTTTCCGTGGCGCACGGCGCTGCGCACGGTACTGCAGCGCTCGCGCGAAGACCGCCTGAGTATGACCGCAGGCAGCCTGACCTTCACCACCACGCTGGCGCTGGTGCCCTTGCTGGCGGTGGTGCTGGCGGTGTTCACCGCCTTCCCCGTGTTCGGCAAGCTGCAGGCCAGCCTGCAGCAGTGGCTGGCCGACAGTCTGGTGCCGCCTGCGATTGCGCGGCAGGTCAGCGGCTACCTGACGCAATTTGCCAGCAAGGCCTCGCGCCTGGGCTGGGTGGGTTTCGGTGCGCTGGCCGGTGCGGCGCTGATGCTGGTGCTGACCATCGACCGCTCGCTCAACGTCATCTGGGGCGTGCGCGATCGCCGGCCGCTGCTGCGCAGCCTGCTGCTGTACACCGTGGCGCTGGTGGTCGGGCCGCCGCTGCTGTCGCTCAGTCTGGCGATGACCTCGTATGCGGTGTCGGCCTCGCGCGGGCTGGTGGGTGCGCTGCCCGCCGGCGTGCGCGGCGTGTTCGACCTCGTGGACTTTGCGATGGCCGCGCTGGGTTTTGCGGCGCTGTACCGCTTTGTGCCTCTGACGGCGGTGCGCTGGCGCGATGCGCTGATCGGCGGTCTGCTGGTGTCGCTGGGGCTGGAACTGGCCAAGGCGGCGCTGGCGCTGTACCTCACGCTCGTGCCCAGCTACTCGGTGATCTACGGCGCGTTTGCGTCGGTGCCCATCCTGCTGCTGTGGGTCTACCTGGTGTGGATGGTGGTGCTGCTGGCGGCGGTGGTGGTGGCGCACCTGCCGCAATGGCTGCCGCAGGCTGCCAGCGCGCCAGAGACGCTCAGCCTGTCACGAACGGCGCGCTGAGGAATCCGCGAAACCGTGCCCGGCCGCCGCGCACCGGGCTTTCACTCAGGCGGTAGCGCGCAAAGCGCTGCAAGAAGCGGCCGATGGCGATGCGGCCCTCCAGCCGCGCCAGGCTCAGCCCCGCGCACTGGTGCACACCAAAGCCAAAGGCCAGATGCCGGTTGGGGTGGCGTGCCAGGTCCAGCTGGTCGGGGTGGGCAAACACCTGCGGGTCGCGGTTGGCCGCGCCGATGCACAGCGTGATCAGGGCGCCTGCGGGCAGGTCCACGCCGCCAATGCATGCATCCACCGTGGCGCGGCGGTTGCCCAGCTGGTTGGACGATTCAAAGCGCAGGAACTCGTCCACCGCCGGTGTCAGCAGGGCCTCTTGCGCGGCGCTGTCGCCTTGCGTGCGCTGCAGGTCGGCCATCAGCGCGTCGCGCTGCTGCGGCCATTCGTGCAGGCACACCAGCGCATTGCCGATCAGGTTGGTGGTGGTCTCGTGGCCGGCGTTCAGGATGAACACGCAGTTCTGCAGCAGCTCCTCTTCGCTCAGTTGCTCGCTGCTGCCGTCTGCCTGCCGCTCGCCCTGGATCAGGCGCGTCAGCACATCGTGCTCGGGGTCGCCGGGGTGTCGGCGGCGATCGGCCACCAGCTCACGCAGGTAGGCGGTGAACTCGCTCACGCCCTGGTTGCCCAGCGCCTCCTGCTCGGGTGTCAGGCGCGGCTCGAGCGCACCCAAAATGGCCAGCGACCAGCCGCGCAGCAGGCCGCGGTCGGCATGCGGCATGCCCAGCAGGTTGCCGATGATCTCCACCGGGATGGCCGAGGCAAAGTCCTCGATCAGGTCACCGTGGCCGCGGGCTTCGATGTCGTCCAGCAGCCGGTCCACCAGGGTGATGAGCCCCGGCTCCATCTCGGCGATGGCGCGGCGCGTGAGCGCGCCCATGATCAGCTTACGCACCCGCGTGTGCAGCGGCGGATCGTTGAACACCAGGCTGGTGGTGTGGTGGCGAAACAGCGGCGCCGGCTCGGCATCGCTGCCATGCGGCGGGTGGTTGTACTTGGGCCCGAACTCGGGCTTCTTGTCCGAACAAAAGCGCTGTGCGTCGCGGTACACCTCCACCAGATCGGCATGCCGCGTGAGCAGCCAACTGCCGTCGGGCATGCGGCGCACCGGCTCGCGCTCGCGCAGTGCGGCGTACACCGGGTAGGGGTTGGCGTAAAAGTCGGCCGGCAGCTCGCGCAGGTCGAGGGCTTGCGCAATGGCCTGCGCACGCTCGGGTGCCATCGGCGGTGTGATGACGGGACTCATGGGCGGCGCGGGTGGAGGCACTGCGTGGCGACGGGCTTGCCGGGCTCAGGCCAGAAAGTCGCGCAGGGCGGCCAGCGTTTCCTCGGGCGCCTCGTTCATCTGGTGGTGACCCACCGGCACGTTGACCACCTGCACCCGCTTACCCGATTCGCGCGCCTTGGCAATCAGCCCCTGCGCAGCCTTTGGCGCCGTCATCTGGTCGGCCGCACCCAGCACAAACAGCACCGGCGCGCTGATCTGCGTGATGGCCACTTCGCCGTTGGCGTAAGCGTTGCACGCCGCAAAGCCGATGTGGAACACGTTCTCGTGCGGGTTGCTGCGCAGCACCCGGCGGTTGAGTGCGTAGGCGGTGCCATACACCCAGGTGCCCGGACCCAGGGCCGAGGGCGGCGGCGCCAGCGTGCTGCGCGAGAACACGTTGATCATGTGGATGGCGCGCTCGGGATCGTTCAACGAGGCCTCCAGCAGCGCGGGCGACACCTTCATCGGAAAGGCGGTGCCCACCAGCACAAGGTGCGTGACGCGGTCCTTCAGCCGCGCAGCCGCCTCCAGTGCGATCAGCGAGCCCCAGCTGTGGCCCACCAGCGCCGCGCGCTGCACACCGGCGGCATCCAGCAGCGCGCCCACAAAATCCGCTGCGGCCTCCACCGTGCGCGGCGCCGGGCCGGCGCTGCGGCAGTGGCCGGGCAGGTCGACCGCCAGCACATTGAAGCCGTGGTGCGCCAGATAGCGCGTCTGCAAAATCCACACGCTGTGGTCGTTGAGCGCACCGTGGATGAACACCACCGTGGGCTTGCTGGCGTCGAACGGCTTGCCGCCGGTGTAGCAGTAGGTGCGCCGGCCCTGAACGTCGAGGTGCATGGCTTACTTGTCAAGGAAGGCCCGGATGGCGTCGGCCGCCTGGGCGATGCTCACCACGCCCTCGAGGTGCCCGCGGTCGCCCTTGAGCTCGAAGTACTCGGCCGGCTTGCCCAGCGCCCGGTAGCGCTCGAAGGCCTTGCGGCTGAACTCGGGCGGGAAGATCAGGTCGCTGCTGGCCGGCATGAACAGGATGCGCGACTTCATGCGCTCCACCGCTGCCTCGACGTTGAACAACTGGTTGGCCTTGGCCATGTAGATCTTGTTGTTGGCGTCGGTGGTGGACGCGCGCGCCATGCCGGCCTTGACCAGCACATCCTCGATCAGGAAGCGGTTGTCCATCGCCGCGCCGGGCGCCTTGTCGGCGGCAGCGGGCTTGTAGCCAAAGCTCTTTTCGGCCCAGCCCCAGTGGCCGGCGGTGAGCGTGACGAGCTTGAGCGCTTCGGCCACGCCATTCACCGGCTCCGGATGGCCGTAGTAGTCGCCGCCGCGCCACTTCGGGTCTTGCTTGATGGGGGCCACCCACGCCTCCAGCAGGCCGATCGCCCAGGGACTGATCGAGAAACCGGGGCCGATGACGTGGATCACGCGCTCGACGAAGTCCGGATACATCACCGCCCATTCCATCGCCTGGATCGAGCCACCCGATGCACCCACCACCGCATGCAGCTTCTTCACCCCCAGGCTGTCGAGCAGCGCCTTGTGCACACGCACCGAGTCGCCCATGGTCACCACCGGAAAGCTCATGCCGTAGGGCTTGCCGGTATCGGGGTTGACGCTGGACGGCCCGGTGGTGGTGACGTTCGGGTCCTTGGTGTTGAGGTTGGCCAGCGTGTCGGCGCTGATCACGAAGTACTTGTTGGTGTCGATCGCCTTGCCCGGGCCAATGATCGCGTCCCAGTAGCCGGGTGCCGCGTCGGTGGGCTTGTAGCGGCCGGCCGCATGCGAGGTGCCGCTGTAGAAGTGGGCGATGAACACCACATTGCTACCGTCGGCGTTGAGCTTGCCCCAGCTCTCGTAGCCCACGCGCACCTGCTTGATGGCGCCGCCGCCCACTGTGGTGTAGGCAGGCAGGGTGAACACGCGCTTTTCCGTCAGCATCGGATCGGCCTGCGCAAAGGCACTGACCGGGCCCAACATGCCCAAGGCGCAGCTGGCCAGGCCGATGGCCAGCCAACGGCGGCTCAGTCGGATCAGGGAATCTCGTTTCATGGATGTCTCCTCTCGTTGTGGTTGCAAAAAACGGCTGTGGGTGACCCAGGCTCAGCTGGCCTTTTCCGCGGCCTTCAGCGCGCGATTGAGGTCATCGATCAGGTCGTCCGGGTCTTCCAGGCCGATCGACAGGCGGATGGTGCCTTGCGCGATGCCGGCGCCGGCCAGCGCGTCGTCGCTCATGCGGAAGTGCGTGGTGCTGGCCGGGTGGATCACCAGCGAGCGGCAGTCGCCCACATTGGCCAGGTGACTGAAGATCTTGAGTGCATCCACAAAGGCCTTGCCCTGGGCGCGCGAGCCGCGGATGTCAAAGCTGAACACCGATCCGGCGCCGCGCGGCAGCAGCTTGTGCGCCAACGCATGGCTGGGGTGCGATTCCAGCAGCGGGTGGCCCACGCGGCTGACCAGCGGATGGCTGGCCAAAAACTGCACCACGCGTTCGGTGTTGTCCATGTGGCGTGCCATGCGCAGCGGCAGCGTCTCGATGCCCTGCAGGATCAGCCAGGCGGTGTGCGGGCTCATGCAGGCGCCGAAGTCGCGCAGACCCTCGCGGCGCGCGCGCAGCAAGAAGGCGCCCACCGTCGATTCCTCGGTGAACACCATGTGGTGAAAGCCCTCGTAGGGCGCGGTCAGCTCGGCAAATCGACCGTTCGTGGCCGGGCCTTCCCAGTCGAAGCTGCCGCCGTCCACCACGATGCCGCCCACCACGGTGCCATGACCGCTCAAAAACTTGGTGGCCGAGTGGTAGACCAGATCGGCCCCATGCGCCAGCGGCTTCATCAGCCAGGGCGAGGTGAGGGTGGAATCCACCAGCAGCGGCACGCCCGCCTCGTGCGCGATCTGCGACACGGTGGGGATGTCCAGCACGTCCAGGCCAGGGTTGCCCACCGTCTCGCCGAAGAACAGCCGGGTGTTGGGCCGCACCGCCGCGCGCCAGCCGTCGATGTCGCCGGGCTTGACGAAGGTGGTCTCCACTCCAAAGCGGCGCAGCGTGTAGTGCAGCAGGTTCTGCGAGCCGCCGGACAAAGCCGTGGAGGCCACGATGTGGCTGCCCGCGCCCATCAGGGTGGCGATGGCCAGGTGCAGCGCCGCCTGGCCGCTGGCGGTGGCGATCGCGCCGATGCCGTCTTCCAGTGCCGACACGCGCTGCTCGAGCACCGCGTTGGTGGGGTTGCTGATGCGGCTGTACACATGGCCCGCGCGTTCCAGGTTGAACAGCGAGGCCGCATGTTCGCTGGACTCGAACACGAACGAGGTGCTCAGGTGGATGGGCACCGCGCGCGCGCCGGTGGCGGGGTCGGGCGCGGCGCCGGCATGCAGTGCCAGCGTGTCGAAGCCAGGGTCGGAATAGCCTGCCAAGGGATCTCTCCTGCCGCGAGCGCGGCCTGCGGTTGCGCCGGCGCGACCCCGTTGCTACGGTGCTTGCGTCGCCGAGCGATTGAATGCGATCATAGTGTCACGCCCTGCAGCGCCGCCTGTGCCGCAGGGGCCGACACCGAGCAGCCGAGGACCACCATGAAAGTCAGCGATATCCTTCGCGTCAAGGGCGGAACGCTCTACACCATCACCCCGGAAGACTCGCTGGCCGACGCCACCAAGCTCATGGCCGAGAAGGACATCGGCTCGTTGGTGGTCATCTCGCACGGCCGCGTGGTGGGCATCCTGACCTTTCGCGAGGTGATCCAGGCGGTGGTGAAGAACGGCGGAAACGTCGATGGCGTGTCGGTGTACCGCGCGATGGACGCGGGCCCGCTGATCTGCACCATGGAGACCGAGCTCGACGAGGTGCGCCGCATGATGCTGGACCGCCACGCGCGCTACATGCCGGTGATCGACAAGCGCATGCTCATGGGCGTGATCAGCTTCTACGACGTGGCCAAGGCGGTGGTGGACTCGCAGAACTTCGAGAACCAGATGCTCAAGGCCTACATCCGCGACTGGCCGGCCGAGGACGGCGCAGCGCCCGCCAGCAACTGAGGGCAGGTGTCCGCGCTGGGCTGAGGTCGGGGCCGAGAGCGGGGCTGAGATAATCTGCCGCATGAGCGGTAACACCTTCGGCACCCTGTTCGCAGTCACCAACTTTGGCGAGTCGCACGGCCCGGCCATCGGTTGCGTGATCGACGGTTGCCCCCCGGGCTTGCCACTGTCCGAAGCCGACATCCAGCCCGAGCTGGACCGGCGCCGCCCCGGCACCAGCCGCCATGTGACCCAGCGCAACGAACCCGATGCGGTGGAAATCCTGTCGGGCGTGTACGAGGGCAAGACCACCGGCACGCCGATCTGCCTGCTGATCCGCAACACCGACCAGCGCAGCAAGGATTACGGCGATATCGCGCAGAGCTTTCGCCCCGGCCACGCCGACTACACCTACCTGCAGAAGTACGGTCTGCGCGACCCGCGCGGCGGCGGGCGGTCGTCTGCACGGCTGA
This sequence comes from Burkholderiaceae bacterium, assembly GCA_046091865.1. Lineage (GTDB taxonomy): Bacteria > Pseudomonadota > Gammaproteobacteria > Burkholderiales > Burkholderiaceae_C > JBDLRH01. Next base: position 17,254 of record JBJTCL010000080.1, read on the forward strand.
CGGCGCCAATGGTGGCCGCCGGCGCCGTGGCCAAAAAGTGGCTGCGCGAGCACTTTGGCACCGAGTTCCGCGGCTGCATGACGCAGATCGGCGAGCAGGCGATCGGCTTTGAAAGCTGGACGCATGTGCCCCACAACCCGTTCTTTGCGCCGATCGCCGACGTGTCCCACCTCGAGGCCTACATGGACGCGCTGCGCAAGGCGGGCGATTCGTGCGGTGCGCGCATCCGCGTGGTGGCCAGCGGCATGCCGGCAGGCCTGGGCGCGCCGCTGTTCGACAAGCTCGACGCCGACATCGCTTACGCGATGATGGGCATCAATGCGGTCAAGGGCGTGGAGATCGGCGCGGGCTTTGCCAGCGTGGCGCAGCGCGGCAGCACCCACGGCGATTCGCTCAGCCCGCAGGGCTTTCGCGGCAACAACGCCGGCGGCGTGCTGGGGGGCATCAGCACCGGGCAGGATCTGGAGGTGCAGATCGCGATCAAGCCCACCAGTTCGATCATCACGCCGCGCGAGACCATCAATGTCCGCGGCGAGTCCACCGAGGTGATCACCAAGGGCCGGCACGACCCCTGCGTGGGCATCCGCGCCACGCCGATCGCCGAGGCGATGCTGGCGCTGGTGGTGATGGACCATGCGCTGCGGCACCGCGCGCAAAACGCCGACGTCGTGCCGCCGCTGGCGCCCATCGCGGCCGCTGCCCCGGGCGCTGCCCACGCGTCCAGCGCCAACCGCGGATGACCGCGCTCAGTGCGGCGGCGCGGCGGCGCCAGCTCGTGCCGTTTGCCGCGCTGTCGGCCAGCTACTTTGCGCACATCGGCTTCTTCAACCCTTACCTGCCGCTGTGGCTCAAGGAGCTCGGCTTTCCCATCGCGGTGATCTCGGTGCTGGCCTCGGTGCAGTCCTGCACCCGCGTGTTCGCGCCCTACGCCTGGGGCGCTTTGAGCGACCACACCGGCCACCGTGTGCGGCTGCTGCGCATCAGCGCCGCGCTGGCACTGATGTCGTCGCTGGGGCTGTGGATCAGCGGCGGGCCGGTGTGGATCGGCGTGGTGCTGCTGGCGCTGTTTTTGTGCACCAGTTCCATGATGTCGCTGACCGAAGCAGCCATGGCGCACTTGGTGGCGGGCGACTGGGGCCGCTACGGCCGGGTGCGCCTGTGGGGCTCGGCCGGCTTTCTGGTGACGGTGTTTGCCGCCGGCGTGTGGTTCGAGGCCTTCGGCATGCGGCACTTTCCGGCCTGGGCGCTGGTGACGCTGCTGGGCGTGCTGCTGTGCACCTGGTGGCTGCCCGACCACCGCGAGCGGCTGCAGCACGACAGCGATGCCCAGCCCTCGGTGTGGCCGGTGCTGCGCCAGCCGGCGGTGCGCTGGTTCTTTGCGTCGCTGCTGTGCCATGTGATGTCGCACTTTGCGATCTACGGCTTTCTGTCGCTGTACCTTGATGCGCTGGGCTACAGCAAGACGGCCATCGGCGTGCTGTGGGCGGTGTCGGTAGTGGTGGAGATCGCCTGGTTCTTTCTGCAGGGGCGCTTTGTGGGCGCGCTGGCGATGACGCACTGGCTGCTGCTGTGCGGCGCGGCCACGGTGCTGCGCATGGCGCTGACCGCGGGGCTGGGCCACTGGACGCTGGCCATCCTGGCGGCGCAGCTGCTGCATGCGCTCACCTTTGCCTCGCACCACACCGCCTGCATTGCGGTGGTGAGCGAACTGTTCCCTGGCCGCTTGCGCGCGCGCGGCCAGGCCCTGTTCACCGTGATCGGCTACGGCGTGAGCGGCGTGGTGGGGGTACTGGCTGGCGGCTGGGTGGTGGGCCGCTGGGGGTATCAGGCCCTGTTCTGGTGTGCCACCGTCTCGGCCCTGGTGGGCACCCTGTGCGCGTGGCGCATGCGCCAGGGGCAGGCCGGGCCGCTGGCCGTGGGGGGGGGACCCCCCCCCCGCCCCGCGCCCCCCCGCCGCACGCCCCCCCC
>JBJTCL010000081.1:0-21773 GCA_046091865.1 Burkholderiaceae bacterium
CCGTAAGGGCAACACCGGTGCCAACCTGCTGTTTCTGCTCGAGTCGCGCCTGGACAACGTGGTCTACCGCATGGGCTTCGGCTCCACCCGCGCCGAAGCGCGCCAGCTGGTGTCGCACAAGGCCATCACGGTCAATGGCCAAGCGGTCAACATTCCGTCGTTCCTGGTCAAGGCCGGCGACGTGATCGCCGTGCGCGACAAGTCCAAGAAGCAAGGCCGCGTGGTCGAGGCTTTGCAGCTTGCGCAGCAGGTCGGCATGCCCGCCTGGGTGGAAGTGAACGCCGACAAGGCCGAGGGTACCTTCAAGAAGTTTCCCGACCGCGACGAATTCGGCGCCGACATCAACGAGTCGCTGATCGTCGAACTCTATTCGCGCTGATGCGCGAGGGCGCTGCCACCAGCGCCACGATTTTTCGTTCCCCCGCTGCAGGGCACTGCGTCGGGGGTTCTTCACCAGCCTTACCGGTGTAACGAGCCGGGGGTATTGAGAGGAAGACCGAATGCAAACCCAACTGCTGAAGCCCAAAGCCATCAACGTCGAGCAACTCGGTGCCAACCGCGCCAAGGTGACGCTCGAGCCGTTCGAGCGCGGCTACGGCCACACGCTGGGCAACGCCCTGCGCCGTGTGCTGCTGTCCTCGATGGTGGGCTATGCAGCCACCGAAGTGACCATTGCCGGCGTGCTGCACGAGTACTCGTCGATCGACGGCGTGCAGGAAGACGTGGTCAACATCCTGCTGAACCTCAAGGGCGTGGTGTTCAAGCTCCACAACCGCGACGAGGTCACGCTGAGCCTGCGCAAGGACGGCGAGGGTGTGGTCACCGCTGCCGACATCCAGACGCCGCACGACGTCGAGATCGTCAACCCTGGCCATGTGATCGCCACGCTGTCGCAAGGCGGCAAGCTCGACATGCAGATCAAGGTCGAGAAGGGCTGCGGCTACGTGCCCGGCACCATGCGCCGCTACGGCGACGAACCCACCAAGAGCATCGGCCGCATCGTGATGGACGCTTCGTTCTCGCCGGTCAAGCGCGTGAGCTACGCGGTCGAAAACGCCCGCGTCGAGCAGCGCACCGACCTGGACAAGCTGGTCATGGAGATCGAGACCAACGGCGCCATCACCGCTGAAGACGCGGTGCGTGCCTCGGCCAAGATCCTGGTGGAGCAGCTGGCGGTGTTCGCGCAGCTCGAAGGCGCCGAGCTGGCCGCGTTCGAGTCGCCCACGCCGCGCAGCGCGCAGCAGTTCGACCCGATCCTGCTGCGCCCGGTCGACGAGCTCGAGCTCACCGTGCGCTCGGCCAACTGCCTGAAGGCCGAGAACATCTACTACATCGGTGACCTGATCCAGCGCACCGAGAACGAGCTGCTGAAGACTCCGAACCTGGGTCGCAAGTCGCTCAACGAGATCAAGGAAGTCCTGGCTTCCCGCGGTCTCACGCTGGGCATGAAGCTCGAAAGCTGGCCGCCGGCCGGGCTCGAGAAGCGTTGATCACACATCACTGAGTGCAACGGGCGGTACCTGATACGGCTGCCTGATCGATAAGGAAGGGAAAGCACCATGCGTCACGGACACGGACTCCGCAAACTCAACCGCACCAGCGAGCATCGCCTGGCGATGCTGCGCAACATGATGAACTCGCTCATCGAGCACGAGGTCATCAAGACGACGGTGCCCAAGGCCAAGGAACTGCGCCGCGTGGTCGAGCCCATGATCACCCTGGGCAAGGAACCCACGCTGGCCAACAAGCGCCTGGCGTTTGACCGCCTGCGCAACCGCGATAATGTGATCAAGCTGTTCGGCGAACTCGGCCCCCGCTACCAGACGCGTCCGGGTGGCTTCACCCGCCTCCTGAAGATGGGTGGCCGCGGGGGCGACAACGCGCCGGGGGCCCTGGTGGAACGGGTTGATCGGCGCGAGCCGAGCGAGTCGGCCGAGGCTCCGAAGGCCGCTGAATAAGCTATAATATCGGACTTGCCGCGCGATGGAGCAGCCTGGTAGCTCGTTGGGCTCATAACCCAAAGGTCGGAGGTTCAAATCCTCCTCGCGCAACCACATCGCCCGTGATCCCGCGGGGCCCGAGACCCGCCGAATCGCCTACCGATTCCGGCGGGTTTTGCGTTTTGGCGATCTGCCCCGACAATCCCAGTTGGGGGGTTACGTATCTGCCGCCCGCAGCCGCAGCAGTCCACGCAGCAACGCTTGCAGATGCCCAGGAATGTTGGTAACATTTGGTTACTAACTGCCAAGGGATTTGCATGAGCGATTTGCCCGCCCACCTTCGCCGCATCGAGCTGCCCCCCGTCGCCCTGCGCTATTCACCGCGTCCGCTGGACGAATACACCTGCCGCATCCGCGATTTTTCCTTCGGCCCCGCGGCCAGCATGCTGCTCAAGCGCTCCACCGCGGTATGGAACCTGGCGTGGCTGGGCTTCGACTACGAAGCCAACTTCGACCATCCCTTCCACAAAGACCCGGCGTACAACGTGCGGGTCTATCACTCCACCAACTACATGATGGCCGCCCGCGCGGTGGACATCAGCGCACTGGCGCCGGACGAGGTGAAAGTGGCGGGCATGCTGCGTTACCCGGCCGAGGAGTTCGTGGAGTGGCTGGTGAGCAGCGGCGTGTACAAGCGCCTGCCGCTGTACGAAGCCTATGGCGACGAGTGGCTGAACACGGTGCGACAGCGCGCCGCGATCGCACAAGGCGGCGACGTGGCGACCGAGCTCACGCGGTCGACGATTGCCGACGTGGCCGACATGTCTGACGCGCAGGACCTTCTCAAGCGCTTCATGCTCTGAAGCCACGGCAAGGCTGGCGCGGCTGGCGGGGATCGAACCCACGACCCTTGGCTTCGGAGGCCAATACTCTATCCACTGAGCTACAGCCGCGCTGCGCGGATTATCGTCGAACGCGCATGCGCATCATGGGCTGCGGCATCAGCGCTTTCACACCTTCATCCGCCTTGCCGAAAGCCTCGGTGCACAGAGGCGCCTCGCTATAATTCCGGGCCTCAGTAGTCACGCCAGCATTCCCGAGGACGCCATGAGCGACAGCGCACACGAAGAAGCCCACACCGGCCCGATCAAGACCCCGAAGCAACTGCTGGTTGCGGTGTTCTTTTCCTTCGTGGTGCCCGTGTTCGCCATCATCGGCCTGGTGTACTACGTGACCTCTGCCGCCAAGCCGGCCGGCCGTGCCGACACCGAATCGTCGGCGCTGGCTGGCGTGTCGCAAGAAGCGCGCGCCAAGGGTGTCGAGCAGCGCATCCAGAAGGTGGGCACGGTCGAAATCCGCGACGCCAACCGCCCGCTGAAGGCCGGCGAAGACGTCTACAAGGCGCAGTGCGCTGCCTGCCACACGGCGGGCGTGGCGGGTGCCCCCAAGACGGGTGACGCTGGCGCCTGGAGCGCCCGCATCAAGACCGGCTACGACGCGCTGCTGACCTCTGCCCTCAAGGGCAAGGGCGCCATGGGTGCACAGGGCGGCGGTGAGTTTGAAGACGTGGAGATTGGCCGTGCGGTGGTCTACATGGCCAACAACGCCGGTGCCAAGTTCCCCGTGCCCGACCGCCCGGCCGCGCAAGCCAAGCAGTGATGCATGGGCAGGCGGTGCCTGCCCCTTGACCGCGTGCGCTGTCTGACAGAACCGGCCTCAGGCCGGTTTTTTCATGAGCGTTGAGGCGCGTTGGCAGCACGCCGCGCCTGCGGGCTGCGCACAAAGCCAAAGCGCTGCGGCAGTTCGTGCGCGACGCATTCGGTCAGCGGCCACAGGCCCGCTTCAATGGCCTGTGCAGCCAGGCCCACATCGAGCGTGTGCACCAGCCCCAGGCCAGCATCGGTGTCGAGATAGACGCGGCCCTGCTCGTCGGTGAGGGCGGTGCGCACGGCCGCATGGCGACCGGTGTGGGTGAGCACGCTCAGGTCGGTAGCGATACGCATCACCCAGGGCGTCAGCTCCAGCTCCAGATACACGCGCTGCGGGCCGTTCTGGAAGTACCACTGGCCCTGATCGTCGCGCTCGTAGTTGCGGTGAATGAACTCGATCAGCTTGTCGTGGCGCAGCACCGCCCCCTTGCTGGCTGCGCTGCCGCCGTCGGCCGCAGCAAAGGGGCCGGCGGCCTGAGTGCGGTCATCGCGCATGTACCACTGGCCGCGGGCATCCAGCCCCAGCCATCCGTAGCAGTGCGGCACATGCGGCCACTTGGCCATGGCCTGGCGAACGATGTCATCCATGGGGTCTGAAGTGAACCACAAAACAAAAGGCGCCGGGTTGCGGCGCCTTGTTCAATGCATCTCGTCGGATGCTTCACTTCGTGTGTGGTTGTTTGAAAATTCTCCTCGGTCCCCGACCCAGCGTGCCGTGCACGCGTCGAGAACTGCAATGTAGGCGGCCACGGTGTGCGCGGCATCCGGGTAAGCCCTTGGGGGCAGCGTAACCAGCCGTTGCACGGCGGCGCTCAGCCCTGCGCGTCGGCGGCAATCCACTCGGCGGCCTTCTCGGCCATCATCAGCGTGGGTGAGTTGGTGTTGCCGCTGGTGATGGTGGGCATGGCGCCCGCGTCCACCACCCGCAGGCCACCAATCACGCCGCCACGTCCGTCGCGCACCCGCAGCCGGGCGTCCAGCACCGCCATCGGGTCGCCGTCGCGGCCCATCTGCGTGGTGCCCACCGGATGAAAGATCGTGGTGGCGATGTCGCCGGCCAGCCGCGCCAGTTCGTCGTCGGTCTGGAACTGCACACCGGGCTTCCATTCCTGCGGCTGGTATTTGGCCAGCGCCGGTTGCGCGACGATGCGGCGCGTGACGCGCAGCGAATCGGCAGCCACCTTTCGGTCGGCTTCGGTGGACAGGTAGTTGGGTGCGATGGCGGGTGCGTCTTCAAAGCGCGGGCTGCGGATCTGCACCGTGCCGCGGCTGGTGGGGTTGAGGTTGCACACGCTGGCAGTGAACGCCGGAAACGCATGCAGCGGTTCGCCAAAGGCGTCCAGGCTGAGCGGTTGCACGTGGTATTCGATGTTGGGATGCTCGTGTTCGGGCGAACTGCGGGTGAATGCGCCCAGCTGCGACGGCGCCATGCTCATCGGGCCGCTGCGCTTGATCAGGTATTCCAGGCCAATACGCGCCTTGCCCACCCACGAATTGGCCAGCGTGTTCAGCGTGGTGGCGCCCTGCACCTTGAACACCGCGCGGATCTGCAGATGGTCTTGCAGGTTGGCGCCCACGCCGGGCAGGTCGGCCACCGGCGCGATGCCGTGCTGCTGCAGCAGCGCCGCGGGGCCAATGCCCGAGAGCTGCAGGATCTGCGGCGAGCCGATGCTGCCCGCGCTCAGGATCAGCTCGTGCGTGGCCTGCACCGTCACCATCTCGTCACCGGTCCACACCTGCGCGCCGGTGCAGCGCCGCGAGCCATCGGGCTGCTCATCCACCAGCAGCCGCACCACTTGCGCCGTGGTCCACATCTCGAAGTTGGGACGGCCGTAGCAGGTGGGCCGCAGAAAGGCCTTGGCGGTGTTCCAGCGCCAGCCGCTTTTCTGGTTGACCTCGAAGTAACCCACGCCCTCGTTGGTGCCGCGGTTGAAGTCGTCGGTGGCGGGGATGCCGGCCTGCTGCGCGGCCTGCGCAAAGGCGTCCAGGATGTCCCAACGCAGGCGCTGCTTCTCGATGCGCCACTCGCCGCTGCTGCCAGTGCTCTTGTTGCCGTGCAGGTGCTTGAAGGCATCGCTGGCACCGGCGGGGTTGTCGAGCTTCCAGTGGTCTTCGTGGCGCTTGAAGTAGGGCAGCGATTGCCGCCAGCTCCAGCTGTCGTCACCGGTCAGACGTGCCCACTGGTCGTAGTCGCGCGCCTGCCCGCGCATGTAGATCATGCCGTTGATGCTGGAGCAGCCGCCCAGCGTCTTGCCGCGCGGATAGCGCAGCGCGCGGCCGTTCAGGCCGGCGTCGGGTTCGGTCTTGTAGAGCCAGTCGGTGCGCGGATTGCCGATGCAATACAGATAGCCGACCGGAATGTGGATCCAGTGGTAATCGTCCTTGCGGCCCGCCTCGATCAGCAGCACCCGTTTGGACGGATCGGCGCTCAGGCGGTTGGCCAGCAGGCAGCCAGCGGTGCCGGCGCCGACGATCACGTAATCAAACTGCGCGTCGCTCATCGGCTTTCCCGGGGCGTGAACACCGAGCCCTTGCTTCGGTTACTTGGATGTGGGCATCACGAACTCGGCGCCCTTACCGATGCTTTCGGGCCAGCGCTGCATGATGCTCTTTTGCTTGGTGTAGAAGCGCACGCCCTCTTCGCCGTAGGCGTGCATGTCGCCGAACAGGCTCTTCTTCCAGCCGCCAAAGCCGTGCCAGGCCATGGGCACCGGGATCGGCACGTTGATGCCGACCATGCCCACCTGGATGCGGCGACCGAACTCGCGCGCCACATTGCCGTCGCGGGTGAAGCAACTCACGCCGTTGCCGAACTCGTGGTCGTTGATCAGTTGCACCGCGGTGGCGAAGTCGGGCACGCGCACGCAGCTCAGCACCGGACCGAAGATTTCTTCTCGGTAGATCTTCATCTGCGGCGTCACATGATCAAACAGCGTGCCGCCCAGCCAGAAGCCCTGGTCGCAGCCCTCGCCTGCAGCCTTGCCGTGGAAGCCGCGGCCATCGACCAGCAGCTTGGCGCCCTCTTTCACGCCGGCGTCGATGTAGCCGGTGATGCGCTCGTGCGCGGCGCGGGTGACGATGGGGCCCATCTCGGCGGCCAGGTTGGTGCCGTTGAGCACCTTCAGCGTCTTCGTGCGCTCGATCAGCGCCGGCATGATGCGCTCTGCCGCGTCGCCCACCAGCACCGCCACGCTGATCGCCATGCAGCGTTCGCCGGCCGAGCCGTAGGCCGAACCGATCAGCGCATCGACCGCCTGGTCGATGTCGGCATCGGGCATCACCACCATGTGGTTCTTGGCGCCGCCCAGGGCCTGCACCCGCTTGCCGTGGCGCGCGCCGGTTTCGTAGATGTAGTTGGCGATCGGTGTGGAGCCGACGAAGCTGATGGCCTTCACGTCCGGGTGCAACAGCAGCGCGTCCACCGCCTCCTTGTCGCCCTGCACCACGTTGAACACGCCGTCGGGCAGGCCCGCCTGCTTGAGCAGGTCGGCCATCATCAGCGAAGGGGTGGGGTCGATCGGACTGGGCTTGAGCACGAAGGTGTTGCCGGCCGCGATCGCCACCGGGAACATCCAGGCCGGCACCATGACGGGGAAGTTGAAGGGCGTGATGCCGGCCACCACGCCCAGCGGTTGGCGCAGCGTCCAGTTGTCGATGCCGGGGGACACCTGGTCGGTGAAGTCGCCCTTGAGCAGCTGTGGAATGCCGCAGGCGAATTCGATGATGTCGATGCCGCGCGTCACCTCACCCTGCGCGTCGGTGAACACCTTGCCGTGCTCGGCGGTGATGGCGTGCGCGAGCTTGTCGCGGTGGGCGTTCACCAGCTCCAGGAACTTGAACATGATGCGCGCGCGGCGGATCGGCGGCGTGTCGGCCCAAGCCGCAAAGGCCGCCTGCGCTGCGGCCACGGCGGCATTCACTTCGCTGCCATTGGCCAGCGCCACCTGACCGGTGACGGCGCCGGTGGCGGGGTTGAACACGTCGGCCTTGCGGCCGCTGACGCCCGGCGCCACACGGCCGCCGATCCAGTGGTCGATGGAAGCCACGGTGCCGGTGGCGCGGGGGATGTCGGGGGCGTTCATCGCGAAGCTCCTAAAGAGTCGGTGTGGCCGGCCGGGCGCGGGCCCTGGCGGCAAAGGCAGACATTATCGGCGCGAGGCGCAGCGGCGGGTGCGCCAGGGGTCACGGCTGGGGTCACTACCGTGACGTGGGTGGCGCCGGGATCCGCACCGGAATCTCCAGCAGGATCTGCGCCATGCCCTTGCCCAGCGGGTCGTTGCGCAGCGAGCTCATGCCGCCGCCGTCCAGCGCCTGCTCGCACACGAAGTTGAAGGCGTTGATGCCGGGCAGCTCGTAGCGCGTGACCGGCCCACGCACCAAATGGCCCAGCCAGTGGCGCACCCGCTCGGGCGTGAGCTGCTCACGCAGCAGCGGCAGCCACTCGGGGCGGCGCGCGATCACGCCGATGTTGGAGATGTCGCCCTTGTCGCCGCTGCGTGCCCACGCCAGCTGCACCAGCGGCACGTCCTGGCCGGATGGGTCGCTGGCGGGTGCATCGCTGAGGGGTGCATCGCTGGCAGGTGCATCACCGCCGTGCGCGCGCAGTGCATCGGGCGAGCTGGGGCTGGCAGCCTCGGGCCACACCGGAACCGCCACCGCAAATTCGTCATCACCCATGACCACTCGCGGCTGCAGTCGTTGCTTGTGCAGCAGGAAGGCGAACTGCCGGATGCACGGCGAGGGGCTGGGCCGGCCGCCGGCACCGGTGGTGCCCGGTGACCAGCTGGTGCCGGCAGGCGCGATCTCGCGCGCAAACATCTCCAGCGCCGCTTTCACCGGGTGCATCACCGCCACCTGCAGCACCACCTCGCGCGCCGCAGCGCCGCGCGCCTGCAGCCCGTAGTTGCCGCGCTCGCTGCCCAGCAGCTCGATGTGGGTGCGGCTGAAATCCGGCAGGCCGGCCTGTGCGAACAGCTCGCGGCAGCGCGTGAGGATGGCCTCGCCGGTGCGCTGCGCCTTGGCTACCGCGTCCATGCCGACGATGGTGAGCTGTGCGGTGCAGCGAAAGCCGTCCATGTACGTCGCCGACACCTTGTAGCGGTCGCCCGGCGAACGCCCGCGCGCACCTTCCACCCGCACCCGGTGTTCGCCCACCTCGGTGATGCGCACCTGCGTGAAGTCGCAGCACACATCGGGTAGGCGGTAGGCGGCCGGTTCGCCGATCTCGTACAGCATCTGCTCGGCCACCACTGCGCGGTTCACCAGCCCGCCGGTACCGGGTGGCTTGGTGACGATGAAGTGCCCGTCGGTATGGCATTCGATCACCGGGTAGCCGATGTGCGGCCAGTCGGGCACGCTGTGCCAGTCGGTTTGCAGGCCGCCGGTGGCCTTGCAGCCGCATTCGATGCTGTGGCCGGCCAGGCTGCCCTGCGCCAGGCGGTCCAGGTCATCCTCGGCCCAGCCGAAGGCATGCATCAGCGCGCCCAGCGTGACTGCGCTGTCGACGCATCGGCCGGTGATGACGATCTGCGCACCTTCGTCCAGCGCGCGACGGATGGGCAGCGCGCCCAGGTAGGCGTTGGCCGTCATCAGGCGCGCGGGCAGTGGCGCACCGCTTTGCAGCTCGCGCACGTCTTCGCTGCGCAGCGCATCGGCCAGCGGCATCACGTCGTCGCCCAGCACCACCGCGATCTTCAGGCTCACGTCCTGCTCGGCCGCAAGGGCGCGCAAGGCGTCGGCGCAGGCTTGCGGATGGACGCCGCCTGCGTTGCTGATCACGCGGATGCCGCGCGCGGCGATGTCCTTGAGCAGCGGCTTCATCGCCACCTGCACGAAGTCGGTGGCGTAGCCCAGCTCGGGGTTCTTGGCGCGCGCGGCGGCCAGGATGGACATGGTGAGCTCGGCCAGATAGTCGAACACCAGAAAGTCGATGTCGCCGTGGCGCACCAGCTGCGGTGCCCCCACGCTGCTGTCACCCCAGAAGCCCGAGGCCCCGCCGATGCGCACAGTCTTGCCGGTCATCGTGCTGGACGCCATGCTCAGCGGCCCGTCCAGTGCGGTGCGCGCTTCTCGCGAAAGGCCGCCTGCCCTTCCTTGGCGTCCTCGGTCAGCGCGAACAGTGCGATCTGGCTTTCGGTGAAGGCGATGCTCTGCTCGAAGTCCATCGTCTGCACTGACTTCATCGTGTACAGGCCGCGGCGGATGGCCGAAGGCGATTTGTCCAGCAGGCGCGACAGCAGCCACTGAAGCCGCTCGTCCACATCGTCGTCCACATGGTTGACGAGGCCGATGGCCAACGCCTGGTCGGCCGTGACCGGCTCGCCGGTGATGCTCATCTCGGTCAGGATGCGTCGAGGAATCAGGTGCTGCAGCACCGTCATCACCTGTGCCGGGAACACGCCCACCTTGACCTCGGGCAGGCCGAACACGGCGTGGCGCGCTGCTACCGCCAAGTCGCACATCGACAACAGGCCCATGCCGCCAGCCATGCAGGCACCGTTGACGCGGGCGATCAGTGGCACCTGGCTGGCGCGCGCACTGCGCAACAGGTCGGCGAACAGGGCACGCGGCTGCGAGAAGTCGGTGGTGAATGCGCTGCCTGACTGCAGATCGGCGCCGGCGCAAAACGCCTTGTCGCCCGCGCCGGTGATGACGATGGCGCGCAGCGTGGCATCGGACTGCGCGGCATCGATCGCCTCGCGCAGGCCGTGCAGCACGGCTGGGCTCATCGCATTGCGGCGCGATTCGCGGCTGATGGTGAGCCACAGCACCGCGTCACGGCGGCTTACTTGCAGCTCGTCGCTGGCCGGTGCCGGTTGCAGGGATTGCGTCATGGCTGCGCCTTCATGCGCGCGGCGATGCCGGTGTGCTTGCTGCTGCGGCGGGCACGCCCGGTGTGCCAGGTGTGCGGCGGCGGAACATGCCGTAGCCCTCCATGTGCAGCACCTGCTCGCCATGCTGGTTGAACATCTTCCACACGGTGCGCACAAGGCCCACGTCGGGGCGGCTGTTCATCGGCCGTGACTCAAGAATGTGGTGCTCCAGCCGCAGCGTGTCGGCGGGGTACACCGGCTTGAGCCACTTGACCGACTCGAGCCCCGGCGAGCCGAGGCTTGCGCTGTAGCGCAGAAAATTGCGCACCATCAGCCGCATCGCCAGCGAGCAGGTGTGCCAGCCGCTGGCGCACAGTCGGCCAAACACCGAATCGCGCGCGCCGTCTTCGCTCAAATGAAACGGTTGCGGATCGAACTGTTCGGCAAAGTCGATGATCTCTTCGGCGCTGATGGTGTGCTGCCCCAGGTCGCGCACCGTGCCGGGCGTCATGTCTTCCCACCAGAACTGGGTGTCGGTGCTCATCAGCGTCCTCCTGACACGTCCACCAGCGACAGGGTGGTGTAGCTGGCCTCGTCCGACATCAGCCACACGATGGCCTGGGCCACCTCGCGTGCGCTGCCGCCGCGCTGCATCGGCACCTGCGGCGCGAGTTCGCGCACCCGATCGGGCATGCCGCCGGACGCATGGATTTCTGTTTCGATCAGGCCGGGGCGCACCGCATTGACGCGGATGCCCTCGGTGGCCACCTCTTTGGCCAGGCCGATGGTCATCACATCGATCGCGCCCTTGGAGGCCGCGTAGTCCACGTACTGGTTGGGCGAGCCCAGGCGCGACGCCGCGCTGGACACGTTGACGATGGCGCCGCCCGCGCCGCCGTGGCGGGTGCTCATGCGCCGCACCGCCTCGCGCGCACACAGGAACGCGCCGATCACGTTGATGTCGAACATGCGCTTGAGGCGCTGGGCGCTCATGCCGTCCACGCGCTGCGCCACGTCCACCACACCGGCGTTGTTGACCAGTGCGTCGAGCCGGCCGAACTTTGCATCGACCCTGGCGAACATCGCCATCACCTGCGCCTCGTCGCCCACGTCGGCCTGCACCGCGATGGCGTGGCTGCCGGCAGCGCGGATCTGTCGCACCACCTCGTCGGCCGCCAGCGAGTTGGCGCTGTAGTTGACGGCCACCGACCAGCCGCGCTCGGCGGCCAGCAAGGCGGTGGCTGCACCGATGCCGCGGCTGCCGCCGGTCACCAGCACGACTTTGCGGGGGGATTCGGTCACGGTTCGTCTCCTCGCGGAATTCACGCGGTAAGCTAGGCGGCGATTACAGCACCCTTGGGGAGACGCGCGTGTCGCGCACGATCGATTACTACCTGGCTCCGCAAAGCCCCTGGACCTACCTTGGCCACGACCGCTTCGTGGCGATGGCGCATGCCGCCGGAGCCACTGTGCGTGTGCTGCCGGCCGATTACGGCGCCATCTTTCCGGTCAGCGGCGGGCTGCCGCTGGGCAAGCGCGCGCCGCAGCGCCAGGCCTACCGTCTGGTCGAACTGCGCCGCTTCAGCGAAGCGCTGAACCTGCCCATCCATCTGCAGCCCAGGTTCTTTCCGGTGTCGGGCGACGACGCAGCGCGGCTCATCATCGCGGTGGACATCGCCGACGGTGCCGCCGCGGCCTTGCGCCTGACGGGTGCGGTGCTGCGGGCCTGCTGGGTGCAGGAGCGCGACACCGCCAGCGCCCAGACGCTGGCCGAACTGCTGGCCGAGCAGGGCTTGTCCGCCGAGCGGCTCGAGCAGTCGCGCCAGCCGGCGGTGCTGCAGCGCTACGCCGCCAACACCCAGCAGGCGATCGACGCCGGCGTGTTCGGTGCGCCCAGCTATGTGATCGACGGCGAGATGTTCTGGGGCCAGGACCGGCTCGATTTCGTGGAGCGCAAGCTCCGTCAGCCTTGAGGAGAGCACAAGATGGGAAGCTTCGTTGAACTCACGTCGGCCGACGGTGCCAAGGTGCCAGCCTACGTGGCACAGCCCGCCGGCAAGGCCAAGGGCGGCGTGGTGGTGCTGCAGGAAATCTTTGGCGTCAACGCGCACATCCGCAACGTGGCCGACGGCTACGCCGCCGAAGGCTATCTGGCGGTGGCGCCGGCCACGTTTCACCGGGCGAAGGCCGGTGTGGAACTGGGCTATACCCAGGAAGACATGACCGCCGGCTTTGGCCTGAAGACCGCGGTGGAAGGCCTGTCCGGCCAGGGCGTGATACCCGACATCCAGGCGGCCATCGACCATGCGTCGCAGGCCGGCAAGGTGGGCATCGTCGGTTACTGCTGGGGCGGTTTGCTGACGTGGCGCTCGGCCTGCCTGCTGCGGGGCCTGAGCGCCGCGGCGCCCTACTACGGCGGCGGCGTCACGTCGCCCGAAGAATCCGCACGCACGCCGAAGGTGCCGGTACTGGCGCACTTTGGCGAACGCGACCACTGGATTCCGATGGACACGGTCGAGGCCTTCCGCAAGGCGCACCCCGCGGTGGAGGTGCATGTGTACGCCGCCGACCATGGCTTCAACTGTGACCAGCGCGGTTCGTGGGACGCAGCAGCAGCCAAGCTGGCGCGCGAGCGCACGCTGGCCTTCTTTGCCAAGCACCTGGTCTGACTGCGGTGCGCGGAGGCGTGGCTTGGTGGCGCCGGCGGGCAACGGCTGGCCTGGGTGTTTTGGTGGCGGTGTTGTCGGTGCTGGCCGTGCAGGCAGTGCAGGCGGCCAGCGCCGCAACGCCCTACAGCGGCCCGCTGTTCGATGCGCACCTGCACTACAACGACGAGGCGTTCGAGGGGCGCCCGTCGCCGCATCCCTTGCCCGATGTGATTGCGCGCATGCAGCGCAATGGCGTGCGCGCCATCATCGCCAACAGCCGGCCCAACGATGGCACGCATGCGCTGGCCGATTCACCGGCGGTGCGCGAGGCGGGCATCACCGTGGTGCCCTTTGTACGCATGTACCGCGACCGTGCCGACTACAACCGCTGGTTCGGTGACGACGGCGTGCGCCGCATGGTGATGGCGCAACTGGAGCGGGGCACGCGCTCGGGGCCGTTTCGCGGGCTGGGCGAATTCCATCTGTACGACAGCGCCAACGCCAGCGGCGACGTGGCCCGCGACCTGATGGTGCTGGCCGAGCCGCGGCAGCTGGTGGTGCTGGCGCATGTGGATGACGTGGCCATCGACCGGCTGATGGCGCACACCCCGTCGGCTGGCCAGAAGGTGCGGCTGATCTGGGCGCACACCGGCATTGGCGGCACGCCCGTCGAGCGGGTGGACGCGCTGCTGCAGCGTTATCCGGGGCTGATGGGAGAACTGTCGTACCGCCCGGGCCTCACCTGCGAGGGCGGTCGGCTGTGCCCGGAGTGGCGGCAGCTCATGCTCAAGCACCCCGGGCGCTTTGTGATCGGTTCGGACACGTGGGTGAATCAGCGCTGGCAGTACTACGACGAGCTGATGCAGGGCTACCGGCTGTGGCTGGGCGACCTGCCGGCCGATGTGGCGCGCCGCATCGCGTGGGACAACGGCGCGCAGTTGTTCGGCCTGAAGACGCCGCCTCACTGAGCGCGCGGGCCCTGGCGCAGGCAGGGGTGATCAGCGCGCCTTCAGCAAGCGCGCGGCTGCGATCGAGAAGTAGGTCAGGATGCCGTCGGCGCCGGCGCGCTTGAAGGCCAGCAGGCTTTCCATCATCACCGCATCGTGGTCCAGCCAGCCGTTTTGCGCGGCGGCTTTCAGCATCGCGTACTCGCCGCTCACCTGGTAGGCAAAGGTGGGCACGCGGAACTCGTCCTTCACCCGGCGCACGATGTCCAGGTAAGGCATGCCGGGCTTGACCATCACCATGTCGGCGCCCTCGGCCAGGTCCAGCGCCACTTCACGCAGGGCTTCGTCGCTGTTGCCCGGGTCCATCTGGTAGACCTTCTTGTTGCTCTTGCCCAGGTTGGCGGCCGAGCCCACCGCGTCGCGGAAGGGCCCGTAGAAGGCGCTGGCGTACTTGGCGCTGTAGGCCATGATGCGGGTGTGCACCAGCCGCTTGGCCTCCAATGCGCTGCGGATGGCGCCGATGCGGCCGTCCATCATGTCGCTGGGCGCGACGATGTCCACGCCGGCCTCGGCCTGGGTCAGCGCCTGCCCCACCAGCACCTGCACCGTCTCGTCATTGAGGATGTAGCCGGTGTCGTCCAGCAGGCCGTCCTGACCGTGGCTGGTGAACGGGTCCAGCGCCACGTCGGTCATCACGCCCAGCTCGGGAAAGCGCTTTTTCAGCTCGCGCACCACGCGCGGCACCAGGCCCTGCGGGTTCAGCGCCTCCTTGCCGTCGGGGGTCTTCAGTGAGGCGTCGACCACCGGGAACAGCGCCATCACCGGGATGCCCAGCTTCACGCATTCTTCGGCCACCGGTAGCAGCAGGTCCAGGCTCAGCCGCTCAACGCCGGGCATCGAGGCCACCGCCTCGCGCCGGTTGTGCCCATCCAGCACGAACACCGGATAGATCAGGTCGCTGGCGCTCAGGGCGTGCTCGCGCACCAGGTTGCGGGTGAACTCGTCACGGCGCAGGCGGCGCGGCCGGTTGGCGGGGTAGGGGGCAAAGATCATCGGATAATTGTGCCGAAAGCCGCCCGCCGCCCCAAGCCGGACGGCCGTTTGTGTCATGAAAAGTTGACATGGAGGCGACATGCGCGGCGCTATGTTTCAGGGGCCGGGCGCCAGGGCTTGCCCACCTGTGTCGGCCACCCGCATGTTTTGCATACAGATACATCTTGGCGGCTTGAGAAGGGCAGGGGCGGCGGTTACATTTTGCGTGGGCGGCGTGCCGCTCCCCGCTTTTCCTCCCTGAGCGGGTGCCTTTATGTGTGACAGCAAAGAGGCTTTGAACCCCGACCGATGAGTCGGGGTTTTTTTTGGTGCGACGCCTCGGGCCCGCGCTCTACACTGGCCGCATGCTCTGGGTCAAAGCCTTCCACATCGTGTTCGTGGCCAGCTGGTTTGCCGGCCTGTTCTACCTGCCGCGCATCTTCGTCAACTTGGCGATGGTGCCCGCGGGCTCCGACGCCGAGCGCGAGCGGCTGCTGTTGATGGCGCGCAAGCTGATGCGTTTCACCCACATCCTGGCGGTGCCCGCCCTCGGGCTGGGGCTGTGGCTGTGGCTGGGCTACGGCATCAGCGGCGGCTGGATGCATGCCAAGCTGGCGGTGGTGCTGCTGACGCTGGGCTACCACCATGTGTGCGCGCGGCTGCTGCGCCGCATCGCCGCCGGCGAGGACCGCCGCAGCCATGTCTGGTACCGCTGGTTCAACGAGGCGCCGGTACTGATGATGGTGGCGGCGGTGGTGCTGGTGGTGGTCAAGCCGTTCTGACGCGGCCATGGCGCAGGAGCGGTCGTCTGCGTCACCGCTGGCGGGGCTGTACGCCGCGCTGATCGTCTACGCCAGCCTGTACCCGTTCGCCGGTTGGCGGGATCAGGGCATCGCACCCTGGGTCTTTCTGGGCAGCGCCTGGCCGCGCTACTGGACCGGTTTTGACCTGACCGCCAACCTGCTGGGCTATGTGCCGCTGGGCTGGTTGCTGGCGCTGGCGCTGGTGCGTTCCGGGCATGGGCCGTGGCGCGCAGCGGCTGTCGGCACCGGCGCCGCGGCGGTGCTGTCGCTGCTGCTCGAGGCTGCGCAAAGCTACCTGCCCTCGCGGGTGGCGTCCAACCTGGACTTCGGGCTGAACGCCCTGGGCGCGGTGCTGGGCGCGCTGGCAGTGGTGGCGATGCACCGCATGGGCTGGCTGGTGCGCTGGAGCCGCGTGCGTGACCTGTGGTTTGAGCGCGATGCGCGCGGCGCGATGGTGCTGTTGCTGCTGTGGCCGCTGGCGCTGCTGTTTCCGCCGGCGGTGCCCTTTGGCCTGGGCCATGTGCTCGAGCGCGCCGAGGCCGCGCTGGCGTCGTGGCTGGGCGACACGCCGTTTCTGGAATGGCTACCGCTGCGCGAGATGGAACTGCAGCCGCTGTGGCCGGTGACCGAGGCACTGTGCGTGGCCCTGGGCCTGCTGGCGCCGCTGCTGCTGACCTACTGCGCCTGTCGCGGCTGGCTGCGCCGCGCACTGCTGGCCGCAGCGGTGGCCGGTGTCGGCGTGCTGGCCAGCGGCCTGTCGGCCGCGCTCACCTGGGGCCCGGCGCATGCGTGGGCGTGGATCGACCCGCCCGTGCGCATGGGGGCGCTGGCCGCGCTGCTGCTGGCCGTGCCGCTGCTGCTGGCGCCGCGCCGGCTGTGCGGCGTGCTGCTGCTGATGGCGCTGGCGGTGCAGCTCACGCTGCTCAACCAGGCGCCGGCCAGCCCCTACTTTGCGCAGACGCTGCAGACCTGGGAGCAGGGGCGCTTCATCCGCTTTCACGGGCTGGCGCAGTGGCTGGGCTGGCTGTGGCCCGCGGCGGTCATCGTTTACCTGCTGGCGTGGATTTCGCGGCGCGAGGGCAAATCTAGAATCGGGCGATGACCGATGCCACCCAGCGCCCCGCAGGCGCACCGCCTTCGCAGGCGCCCTCTTCGTCGTACTACCGCCATCACGTTTTCTTCTGCCTGAACCAGCGCAGCCAGGGCGAAGCCTGCTGCGCCGATCACGACGCGCAGCGCGCGTTCGATCACTGCAAGGCCAGCGTGAAGGCCACCGGGCTGGCGGGCGCCGGTGCGGTGCGGGTGAACAAGGCGGGCTGCCTGGACCGCTGCGCCGCCGGGCCGGTGATGGTGGTCTACCCTGAGGCGGTCTGGTACAGCTACGTGGACACCGCCGACATCGACGAGATCGTCGAGTCGCACCTGAAGAACGGCCGCGTGGTCGAGCGCCTGCTCACGCCGCCGCACCTGGGCCGCTGAGGTTCGGTCCAGCGGCACGATGAACGCCCAGACCGAGCGCCTTCGGCTTGACGGCCCCAGCGGCGCCATCGAAGCACTGCGCGACGCCGCATCGCCCGACGTGCCCTTGCGCGGCGTGGCGGTGGTGTCGCATCCGCATCCGCTGTTTGGCGGCACCATGGACAACAAGGTGGTGCAGACGCTGGCGCGCGCATTCGTGCAATGCGGCTGGGCGGCGGTGCGCTTCAACTTTCGCGGCGTGGGCGCCAGCGAGGGCCACTACGCCGACGGCACGGGCGAGATCGATGACCTGATGTCGGTCGTGCAGCAGGTCGCACCCGACGGGCCGCTGGCACTGGCCGGGTTTTCATTCGGGGCGCATGTCACCAGCCATGCCGCGGCACGGCTGGTGGAAGAGCGCGCCATCCACAAGCTGGTGCTGGTGGGCACGGCGGCGGCACGCTTTCAGGTGGCCGCGATTCCGGCCGACCTGCACCTGCAGACGCTCGTGCTGCACGGTGAGGACGACGAAACCGTGCCGCTGGCCGACGTGATGGGCTGGGCCCGCCCGCAACTGCTGCCGGTCACCGTGATCCCCGGAGGGGGTCATTTCTTTCACGGACAATTGCCGCTTCTGCGCAACCTGGTGGTTCGCCACCTGATGGCCTGAGGGCCACAAGATCCCATCGATGTTCTGTTGTTCCAAGACGCTTGTCGCGTCCGCCTGCCTGTGCGCAGGCCTGCTGACGCCCCCCCTGCTGTTCGCCCAAGCGCCCGCTGCGCCGGCATCGGCCGCCGCCACACCCGCCTCCCCCGGCAGCATCACCACGCCACTGGCGCCGCAGCCGCCCGAGATCGCCGCCCGCAGCTACCTGCTGATGGATGTCAGCGCCAACCAGGTGCTGGCCGCCAAGGACATCGATTCGCCGGTGGAGCCCGCGTCGCTGACCAAGCTGATGACCGCCTATCTGGTGTTCGACGCGCTGCGCGCCAAGAAGATCGACCTCAAGCAGACGCTGCCGGTGAGCGAGCGCGCCTGGAAGATGCCGGGTTCGCGCATGTTCATCGACCCCAAGATGAAGGTGCCGGTAGAGGACCTGATCAAGGGCATGATCGTGCAGTCGGGCAACGATGCCACCGTGGCGCTGGCCGAGGGCGTGGGCGGCACGGTCGAGCGCTTTGTCGAGCTGATGAACCAGCAGGCGCGTGCGCTGGGCATGAAGTCCACCAGCTACAAGAACCCCGAGGGCCTGACCGCGCCGGGTCACAGCACCACCGCGCGCGACCTGGGCATCCTCGCCACGCGGCTGATGCGCGACTTTCCCAACGAGGTGCAGTACTACGCGATCCGCAAGTACCGCTACGAGGGCACGCCTGCGGCCAACGACACCAACCGAAACCAGCTGTTGTTCCGTGACCCCACGGTCGATGGCCTGAAGACCGGCTACACCGAAGCGGCCGGCTACTGCCTGATCGCTACCGCGGCGCGCGACTTTCCCAACCTGCCCAAGCGACGGCTCCTGTCCATCGTGCTGGGCACCGCGTCGGACAACGCGCGCGCCAACGAATCGCAGAAGCTGCTGAACTGGGGCTACACCGCGTTCGAGGCGGTCAAGCTGTTCGAGGCCAACCAGCCGGTGTCCACGCCGGAGGTCTGGAAGGGCGAGACCAACCGCGTCAAGCTCGGTCAGCCGCAGGCCATCGTGGTGACGCTGCCGGCGGGCAGTGCGGGCAAGGTGCGCACGCAGGTGGTGCGCCCCGAGCCGCTGGTGGCCCCGCTGGCGCGCGGCCAGGCAGTGGGCGCGCTCAAGGTGCTGGTGGGCGACCAGCCTTTCACTGAGGTGCCGCTGGTGGCGCTGGAGGCGGTGCCCGAGGCCGGCTGGGTGGGCCGCACCTGGGACGCGCTGCGCCTGTGGATCAAGTGAGCACGGGCTTCGTGGCATTAGCCATGTAAGCGCTTGCCAACTTTCTAATCCCGCGAATTGCGGGAAACCCTGCCCACGGCTATACTGGAGGGCTTTTCCGCGATTCGGGCGGGAAAGGCGTGCGCTGCGTAGCCATTGCCCGCAGGTTGGGTAAGGCGGGCAGCGCCGGTTTCGTCAACGTTTGGGACGTCAATTCAATGCCAACCATCAATCAACTGGTGCGTCAGGGGCGCGAGGTCGAGAAGACCAAGTCCAAAAGCCCTGCGATGCAAAACTCGCCGCAGCGTCGCGGCGTGTGCACCCGCGTGTACACCACGACGCCGAAGAAGCCGAACTCGGCCCTCCGTAAAGTCGCCAAGGTCCGCCTGACCAACGGCTTCGAAGTCATTTCCTATATCGGCGGTGAAGGCCACAACCTGCAGGAGCACTCGGTGGTGCTCGTGCGCGGCGGCCGTGTGAAAGACCTGCCGGGTGTGCGCTACCACATCGTGCGTGGCTCGCTGGACCTGCAAGGCGTGAAAGACCGCAAGCAGTCGCGTTCCAAGTACGGCGCCAAGCGCCCGAAGAAGGCCTGATCGTTTTTTCAAGGTGTCCCGCGCGCTGGGCAGGCGCTGCAGGACGTAGTGACCGCAAGCGCAGTCAGCCAACGTCAGCGTTGCATGCGTAGGTCGAGTAAGTGAGAAGCCCCATCCGGTTGGTTTCTCGCGGTGTCCCAAAGGGCACCAACTGAAGCAAGGAGCAAGAAATGCCACGTCGTCGCGAAGTACCCAAACGTGAAATCCTGCCGGATCCCAAGTTCGGCAATGTCGAACTCTCCAAGTTCATGAACGTGATCATGGAGGGCGGCAAGAAGGCGGTCGCCGAGCGCATCATCTACGGTGCCCTCGAGACCATCGAGAAGAAGACGGGCAAGGACCCGCTCGAGACCTTCGTCATCGCCATCAACAACGTCAAGCCGATGGTCGAGGTCAAGTCCCGCCGCGTCGGTGGCGCCAACTACCAGGTGCCGGTTGAAGTGCGCCCGGTGCGCCGCCTGGCGCTGTCGATGCGCTGGATCAAGGAAGCCGCCCGCAAGCGCGGCGAGAAGTCCATGGCGCTGCGCTTGGCCAACGAGCTGATGGAAGCCACCGAAGGCCGCGGCGGCGCGATGAAGCGCCGTGACGAAGTGCACCGCATGGCCGAGGCCAACAAGGCCTTCAGCCACTTCCGCTTCTAAAGCCGTATTCCCCCTTTGGACCCGGGCCCGCCACGAGCGGGCTCGGTCCGTTGTCAAGAAAGACGATCATGTCCCGCAAAACGCCCATCGAGCGCTACCGCAACATCGGTATCTCGGCCCACATCGACGCCGGCAAGACCACCACCACCGAGCGCATCCTGTTCTACACCGGCGTGAACCACAAGATCGGCGAGGTGCACGACGGCGCCGCGACGATGGACTGGATGGAGCAGGAGCAAGAGCGCGGCATCACCATCACCTCGGCGGCCACCACCTGCTTCTGGAAGGGCATGGACCTGTCCTACCCCGAGCACCGCTTCAACATCATCGACACCCCCGGACACGTGGACTTCACCATCGAGGTGGAGCGTTCGATGCGCGTGCTCGACGGCGCCTGCATGGTGTACTGCGCCGTGGGCGGCGTGCAGCCCCAGTCGGAAACCGTCTGGCGCCAGGCCAACAAGTACAAGGTGCCGCGTCTGGCCTTCGTCAACAAGATGGACCGCACCGGCGCGAGCTTCTTCAAGGTGTACGACCAGATGCGTCTGCGCCTGAAGGCCAACCCGGTGCCCATCGTGATCCCGATCGGCGCTGAAGAAAACTTCAAGGGCGTGGTCGACCTGCTCAAGATGAAAGCCATCATCTGGGACGAGGCCTCGCAGGGCATGAAGTTCGAATACCACGACATCCCGGCCGAGCTGGTCGAGGACGCCAAGAAGTGGCGCGAGGGCATGGTCGAGGCCGCGGCCGAGGCCAGCGAAGAGCTGATGAACAAGTACCTCGAAGAGGGCGACCTCTCCGAAGAAGAGATCAAGCAGGGCATCCGCACCCGCACGATCGCCACCGAAATCCAGCCGATGCTGTGCGGCACCGCCTTCAAGAACAAGGGCGTGCAGCGCATGCTCGACGCGGTGATCGACTTCCTGCCCTCGCCGGTGGACATTCCCCCGGTGGCCGGCACCGATGAGGACGAGAAAGAAGCCACCCGCAAGGCCGACGACGGCGAGAAGTTCTCTGCGCTGGCGTTCAAGCTGATGACCGACCCGTTCGTCGGCCAGCTGACCTTCGTGCGCGTGTACTCGGGCGTGCTGTCCAAGGGCGACACCGTCTACAACCCGGTCAAGGGCAAGAAGGAGCGCATCGGCCGTATCGTGCAGATGCACGCCAACAACCGCCAGGAAATCGACGAGATCCGCGCCGGCGACATCGCTGCCTGCGTGGGCCTGAAGGAAGTGACCACCGGCGAAACGCTGTGCGATCCGGATTCGGTCATCACGCTGGAG
>JBJTCL010000082.1:0-23970 GCA_046091865.1 Burkholderiaceae bacterium
ACGTTGGAGATGACGCGCTCATCGGTGCCCAGGTGCCTGCGCAAAAAGTGCTCGGCAAACCACAGTTGGGCGATGATTTCGCCGGTGGACAGGTTGCGGCTGAAGCCCTGATGGCCGGCGGACGTGGCGGCGGCAAACCCAACCGCGGTGGTGGGCGCGGGCGCGGATGACCGGCTCGGCAGGGGCGCGCGGGCTACAATCGCGGGCTTTGTCTCACCCTCCCGGAAATCTCATCATGGCGATCGAACGCACCCTGTCCATCATCAAACCCGATGCCGTTGCCAAGAACGTCATCGGCCAGATCTACGCCCGTTTTGAAGGCGCCGGTCTGAAGATCATCGCGGCCCGGATGGCCCACCTGTCGCGCAATGAAGCCGAGCAGTTCTACGCGGTGCACAAGGCGCGTCCGTTCTTCAAGGACCTGGTGGACTTCATGATCTCCGGCCCGGTGATGATCCAGGCGCTGGAGGGCGAGGGCGCCATCGCGAAGAACCGCGAACTGATGGGGGCCACCGACCCGAAGAAGGCCGCCAAGGGCACGATCCGCGCGGACTTCGCCGACTCCATCGACGCCAACGCGGTCCACGGCTCGGACGCGCCGGAGACGGCCCGCGTCGAGATCGCCTTCTTCTTCCCGGGCTGCGAGATCCACTCCCGCTAGGGCCATGGCGACCCCCCTTCTCGGTCTCGACTCGGAAGGCATGGCGCGCCAGTTCGCCACCTGGGGCGAGAAGCCCTTTCGCGCCCGGCAGGTCCTGAAATGGATCCACCGCCGGGGCGCGACCGACTTTTCCGTCATGACCGACCTTGCCCGCAGCCTGCGGGAACGGCTCTCGGCCGAGGCGGTCGTCGCGCCGCCCGAGGTGGTGGGCGCGGGCGCGGATGACCGGCTCGGCAGGGGCGCGCGGGCTACAATCGCGGGCTTTGTTTCACCCTCCCGGAAATCTCATCATGGCGATCGAACGCACCCTGTCCATCATCAAACCCGATGCCGTTGCCAAGAACGTCATCGGCCAGATCTATGCCCGTTTTGAAGGCGCCGGTCTGAAGATCATCGCGGCCCGGATGGCCCACCTGTCGCGCAACGAAGCCGAGCAGTTCTACGCGGTACACAAGGCGCGTCCGTTCTTCAAGGACCTGGTGGACTTCATGATCTCCGGCCCGGTGATGATCCAGGTGCTCGAAGGCGAAGGCGCCATCCTCAAGAACCGCGACCTGATGGGCGCCACCGACCCCAAGAAGGCCGCGCCGGGCACCATCCGCGCCGACTTCGCCGACAGCATCGACGCCAATGCGGTGCACGGCTCCGACGCACCCGAGACCGCAGCCGTCGAGGTGGCGTTCTTCTTCCCCGGCATGAACGTCTACTCGCGCTGAACAGCGTCCTGCCATGACATGACGGCCAACCTGCTCGACTTCGACCTCGAGGGCTTGGCCGCCTTCTGCGAGCGGCTCGGTGAAAAGCGCTTCCGCGCCACCCAGCTGTTTCGCTGGATCCATCAAAAAGGGGCGTCTGACTTTGACCAGATGAGCGATCTGGCGAAGTCGCTGCGCGACAAGCTCAAGGGCTGCGCGGCCATCACCGCGCTCAAGCCGCTGTCGCAGCACGAATCGGCCGACGGCACGATCAAGTGGTTGTTCGATGTCGGCGGCGGCAACGCCGTCGAGTCGGTGTTCATCCCCGAGGACGATCGCGGCACGCTGTGCGTGTCCTCGCAGGCGGGTTGCGCGGTGGGCTGCCGCTTTTGCTCCACCGGCCATCAGGGCTTCAGCCGCAACCTGTCCACCGGCGAAATCATCGCCCAACTGTGGTTTGCCGAGCACTTTTTGCGCCGGCACCTGGGCACCGATGAGCGCGTCATCTCCAACGTGGTGATGATGGGCATGGGCGAGCCCTTGCAGAACTACACCGCACTGGTGCCCGCGCTGCGCGTGATGCTGGACGACCACGGCTACGGCCTGTCGCGCCGCCGCGTCACGGTGTCCACCTCGGGCGTGGTGCCGATGATGGACCGCCTGGCCGAGGACTGCCCGGTGGCGCTGGCGGTGTCGCTGCACGCGCCCAACGACGCGCTGCGCGACGACCTGGTGCCGCTGAACCGCAAGTACCCGCTGGCCGAACTGATGGCTGCCTGCCGCCGCTATCTCGAGCCGGCGCCGCGCGACTTCATCACCTTCGAGTACTGCATGCTCGACGGCGTGAACGACACCCCCGAGCACGCCCGTGAACTGGTCGCTCTGGCGCGGCGCGAGCGTGTGTCGTGCAAGCTCAACCTGATTCCTTTCAATCCGTTCCCGCAGTCGGGCCTCAAGCGCTCCAACGATGCGCGGGTCAAGGCCTTTGCCAAGGTGCTGCTGGACGCCGGCATCGTCACCACGGTGCGCAAGACGCGCGGCGACGACATCGACGCCGCCTGCGGACAACTGGCCGGCGAGGTGCAGGACCGCACCGGTGCGGCCGAACGCATGGTGCGGCGTCGTACCATCCGCATCGAGCCGGCCGCAGACGCGGCGCTGCAAGGGGCAGCGCCGCCTTCCGCGCAGGCATCGGATACGGGAGCTGTATGAACCGCATCACTGGGGGCAGGGGCTGGATGTCTGCCAAGGCCGCAGGGCTGGCGTTGCTGTGCGCACTGGGCGCATCGGGCGCGCTCTTGGGGCTGACCGGCTGTGCCGCCAGCAGTGGCGGCATTGGTGGCGGCATCGCTGGCGCATCGGTAACGGCCACCGACATCGTCACCGCGTCGGACGAGACCGAGGCCCGCAAGCGTGCGCGCATCCGCACCGAGCTGGCGGTGAACTACTTCGAGCAGGGCCAGACCACGGTCGCGCTCGACGAGATTAAGCAGGCGCTGGCGGCCGACCCGACGTACGCCGACGCCTTCAACCTGCGTGCGCTGATCTTTATGCGGCTGGGCGACGTGCGCCAGACCGAAGAGAGCTTTCGCCGCGCGGTGGCGCTGAACCCCCGCGATGCCGACATTGCGCACAACTTCGGCTGGTTCCTGTGCGAGCAGCGCCGCTTTGCCGACGCGCAGCGGCAGTTTGAGCAGGCGCTGGCCAGCCCGCTATACCAGGGCCGCGCCAAGACCTTCATGACGCTGGGTCTGTGCCAGGCGCGCGCCGGCCAGCGCGCCGAGGCCGAGCGCTCGCTGGCGCGCTCGTACGAGCTCGACGCCGGCAACCCCATCACTGGCTTCAACCTGGCCCGGCTGCTGTTCGACCGCGGCGAGAAGGTGCGGCCGCAGTTCTACATCCGGCGCCTGAACAATAGCGAGTTCGCCAACGCCGAATTGCTGTGGCTGGGCATCAAGGTCGAGCGCAGCCTGGAAGACCGCACCGCGATGGAGCAACTGGGCGCGCAAGTGGGGCGCCGCTTCCCGCAGTCGCGCGAGTTCGCGTCGTACCAGTGCGGGGCTTTCGATGAGTGACACGCAGGCCACCGGCACCGCGGAGGGCGCAGGCGCGCCGCCGGGCTCGCCGCTCGCTGGCGCTGCGGCGGGTGCCCCAGCGGGTACGTCTGTCGGTGCGCTGCTGCGCGCCGAGCGCGAGCGCAAAGGCTTGCACATCGGCGCGCTGGCCGCCAGCCTCAAGATGCCGGTGCGCAAGCTCGAGGCACTCGAGGCCGACCGCCATGCCGAGCTGACCGATGCCGTCTTCGTGCGGGCACTGGCGCTCAGCGTGTGCCGCCAGCTGCAGGCCGATCCGCAGCCCATCCTGGCGCTGCTGCCCGACCCGGAAGAGCCGCTGTTGCGCACCCACACCCGGCTGGCGCGGGTGAGCATGCCGGTCCATGAAGAATTTTCCCCGGTTGCGGGAGGCCAGCGCTGGCTGCGCCGTCCCCTGGCCTGGGTGGTGCTGGCCTTGTTGCTCGCGGCCCTGGGGTTCGTTTTTTGGCCAGCCTCGGGTGGCGATCTGGGCAGCGTCGCGGTGCCCGCGGCTCCTTCCACGATTGGGCCGGCCGCATCGCCGCCGGCCGATGCCGCGGCCACGCCAACCACGGGGACCACGCCGACCGCGCCACCCACTCCGTCGGGCGCTGCCCCGGTACCGACCCCAGGCTCGACCGTCACCGAACCCGTCACGCCTGCATTTCCGCCCGGTGGTGCGCCTGCCCCCGCAGCGACTGCCACAACGCCCGCCGCGCCGGTGCCCAGCGGCCTGGCCCTGCTGCGCCTGAGCGCCAGCGGCGCATCGTGGATCGAGGTGTTGGATGCTGGCGGCGCGGTGCTGCAGCGGGGCAACCTGCAGCCGGGTGAATCGGTGGTGGCCAATGGCCCGCCGCCGCTGAAGGTGACGATCGGCCGCGCCGACCGGGTGCAGGTCAGCGTGCGCGGACAGCCGTTCGACGCCACCCCGTCCACCCGCGACAATGTGGCCCGCTTCGAGGTGAAATGATGAGTGACTGCCTGCCCATTCTTCCGGTGAGTCCGCAGCGTCGGCGCACCCGCCAGGCGCAGACGGTGTGGGGTTCGCGCGTGGTCACCGTGGGCGGCGACGCGCCGGTGCGCGTGCAGTCCATGACCAACACCGACACCGAAGACGCGATCGGTACCGCCATCCAGGTCAAGGAATTGGCGCTGGCCGGCTCGGAGATGGTGCGCATTACCGTCAACACGCCCGAGGCGGCGCAGGCCGTGCCGCACATCCGCGAGCAGCTCGACCGCATGGGTGTGGACGTGCCGCTGATCGGCGACTTTCACTACAACGGCCACACGCTGCTCACGCAGTTTCCGGCCTGTGCCGAATCGCTGTCCAAGTACCGCATCAACCCGGGCAATGTGGGCAAGGGCGACAAGCGCGACCGCCAGTTCGGCCAGATGATCGAAGCGGCGATGAAGTGGAACAAGCCGGTGCGCATCGGCGTGAACTGGGGCAGTCTCGACCAGGAGCTGCTAGCCCAGCTGATGGACGAAAACGCCCGGCGCGCCGAGCCCTGGGAAGCGCGCAGCGTGATGTACGAGGCGCTGGTCACCTCGGCCATCGAATCGGCCAAGCGCGCCGAAGAGATGGGCATGGACGGCAGCCAGATCGTGCTGTCGTGCAAGGTCAGCGGTGTGCAGGACCTGATCGCGGTGTACCGCGAACTGGCGCGCCGCTGCGACTACGCGCTGCACCTGGGCCTGACCGAAGCCGGCATGGGCACCAAGGGCACGGTGGCCTCGGCCACGGCGCTGGGCATCCTGCTGCAAGAAGGCATTGGCGACACCATCCGCGTGTCGCTCACGCCGCAGCCGGGCGAGTCGCGCACGCAAGAGGTGGTGATTGCCTCGGAGATCCTGCAGTCGCTGGGGCTGCGCGTGTTCGTGCCCAGCGTGACGGCCTGCCCGGGCTGCGGCCGCACCACCAGCACCACCTTCCAGGAACTGGCCAAGCAGATCGACGACTTCCTGCGCGCGCAGATGCCGGTGTGGCGCGCCAAGTATCCCGGGGTGGAGAACCTCAAGGTGGCGGTGATGGGCTGCATCGTCAACGGCCCGGGCGAGAGCAAGCATGCCGACATCGGCATCAGCCTGCCGGGCACCGGAGAGTCGCCTGCGGCGCCGGTCTTCATTGACGGCGAAAAGGCACTCACCCTGCGTGGCGAAGGCATCGCGCAGGAGTTCCATCGCATCGTCGAGAACTACATCGAACAACGCTTCGGCCAGCGCGCGACCACCGCCGCCTGAGCCGCTTTCTTCCATGGCCGACAAGATCAATGCCGTCAAGGGCATGAACGACATCCTGCCGCCCGATTCGGCGCGCTGGGAATGGTTCGAGGACAAGGTGCGCAGCCTGATGGCGCGTCACGCCTACCGCAATGTGCGCACGCCAGTGGTGGAGCCCACCGCGCTGTTCGTGCGTGGCACCGGGCAGACCACCGATATCGTCGAGAAGGAGATGTATTCCTTCGAAGACCGCCTGAACGGCGAGTACCTGACGCTGCGCCCCGAGAACACGCCAGGTGTGGCGCGTGCCGCCATCGAGCACAACCTGACCTACGACGGCGGCAAGCGGCTGTACTACACTGGCCCGATGTTTCGCCATGAGCGGCCGCAGCGCGGCCGCTACCGGCAGTTTCATCAGCTGGGGGCCGAGGCGCTGGGCTTTGCCGGGCCCGAGGTGGATGCCGAACTGATGCTGCTGGCGCATCAGTTGCTGACGGAGCTCGGCATCCGCAACGTGCGGGTGGAGCTCAACAGCCTAGGCGTGCCGGCCGAGCGCCGCGCGCACCGCGAGGCGCTGATCGCCCACTTTGAGCAACACGCCGACCTGCTGGACGACGACGCCAAGCGCCGCCTGTACACCAACCCGCTGCGCATCCTCGACACCAAAAATCCGAACATGCAGGCGATGGTGCAGGCCGCGCCGCAGTTGCTGAGCTATCTGGGCGAGGCCTCGCTCAAGCACTTCGACACGGTGAAGGCGCTGCTGAGCGCCTGCGGTATCCAGTGGACGGTGAACCCGCGCCTGGTGCGCGGCCTGGACTATTACAGCCACACGGTGTTCGAGTTCATCACCACCGAGCTGGGTGCGCAGGGCACGCTGTGCGGTGGCGGCCGCTACGACGGCCTGTTCGAGATCTTGGGCGGCAAGCCCACACCTGCAGTGGGCTGGGGCATGGGCATCGAGCGCGTGCTCGAGCTGCTGAAGGCCCAGCAGGCCGAGGTGCCGGCGCCCGGGCTTGACGCCTATGCCGTGATCCCCGATGCCGCGGCGCTGCCGCAGGCCATGCAGACGCTGCAGGCGCTGCGCGCGGCCGGCGTGCGGGTGCAGATGCACGCTGCGGCGGGGCAAGCCGGCAACGGAGAAGGCCTGGGCAGCATGAAGTCGCAGTTCAAGAAGGCCGATGCCAGCGGCGCGGCCTATGCACTCATCTTCGGCGCCGACGAACTCGCGCAGGGCGAAGTCACCGTCAAGGCGCTACGCGACGGCAGCGGCGCGCAAACGCGCCAGCGGCTGGCCGATGTGACCGCCTGGGCCGCGTCCCTACAATCCACGGCGACACTCGCCTGACACCATGGCCACCAACCTCGATCTCGAAGAACAGGAACAGCTTGACCAGGTCAAGCATTTCTGGAAGCAATACGGCAACCTCATCACCTGGCTGCTGATCATCGTCCTGGGCGCCTACGCCGCCTGGAACGGCTGGAACTGGTGGCAGCGCCAGCAGGGCCTCAAGGCCGGCGCGATCTACGACGCGGCAGTGCAGGCCGCACAGCGCAAGGACCTGGCCGCGCTGGAGCGCAGCGTGGGTGACCTGCGCCAGGGCCATGCGTCATCGGCATATGCCAGCCAGGGCGCGCTGCTGGGCGCACGTGTGCTGCAGGACAACGGCAAGACCCCCGAGGCCATGGCCACGCTGCGCTGGGTGGCCGAGCAGGGCGCTGACGCCGGCCATCAGGCGATTGCGCGGCTGCGGCTGGCCGCTCTGATGGCCGATGCCAAACAGATCGATGAGGCCCTGAAGCTGCTGTCGGCCAGTGTGCCGGCTGAGTTTGCCGGCCTGGTGGCCGACCGCCGCGGCGACCTGTTGCTGCTGTCGGGCAAGCCGACCGAGGCGCGCGCTGAATTCACCCAGGCCTGGCAGGCCTTGGGCACCGAGTCGGATTACCGGCGCATCGTCGAGATCAAGCTCAATGCGCTGGGTGTGGACCCGACGCAATCGACGGGGGCCAAGTCGTGAGTCGCGGGCTTGTCGCACTGGCACTGACCGCTACCGCGCTGGCGTTCATGCTGGCCGGTTGCTCCAGCGCGCCGCAGCGGCCCAAGCCGGCCGAGCTTGCGCCCGTGACCGCGCTCATCGGCGTGAAGCTGGCATGGTCGAACCGGCTGGGCCCGTCGGCGGGCCCCACCGACCCGGGCCTGCAGCCCGCGGTGGTGGCCACGCAGGTGGTGCTGGCCTCGGGCGATGGCACGGTGGCCGCGCTGGACCCGCGCAGCGGACGCGACCTGTGGCGCACCAATGTCGGCGCGCCCCTGTCGGCCGGTGTGGGCAGCGATGGCGCCACCAGTGCGGTGGTGACCCGCGGCAACGATCTGGTGGCGCTGCGCGAGGGCAAGGAAGCCTGGCGCCAGCGTCTGTCGGCTCAGGTCATCACTGCGCCGCTGGTGGCCGGTGAGCGCGTCTTTGTGCTGGCGGCCGACCGTTCTGTGAGCGCATTTGACGCGGCATCGGGCCGACGCCTGTGGACGCAATCGCGCCGCGGCGAGCCGCTGGTGCTGCGCCAGCCCGGCGCGCTGCTGGCTGTGGGCGACACGCTGGTGGCGGGGCTGTCCAGCCGCATGGTGGGCTTCAACCCCAACGATGGTTCGGTGCGCTGGGAGGCACCGATTGCCACGCCGCGCGGCACCAACGAGGTGGAGCGCCTGGCCGATGTGGTGCAGGGTGTGTCGCGCTCGGGCAGCACGCTGTGCGCACGCGCCTTCCAGGCGGGGGTGGGTTGCATCGATGCCAACCGAGGCACCGTGCTGTGGAGCCAGGCGGCCAACGGCGCCACCGGCTTGTCGGGGGACGATCGTGCCGTGTTCGGCGTGGAAGGCGATGGACGCATCCGCGCCTGGGAACGCGCCAGCGGCAAGCCGCTGTGGACCAGCGAGCGGCTGCGCTGGCGGCAGCTCAGCGGCCCGCTGGCGCTGGGCCGCTCGGTGGTGGTGGGTGACGCCAATGGCTTTGTGCACCTGATGTCGCGCGAGGACGGCTCGCCGCTGAACCGCCTGACCACCGACGGCAGTGCTGTGGTCGCCACGCCGGTGGTGGCCGGCCAGACGCTGGTGGTGGTCACGCGCTCGGGTGGCGTGTTCGGCTTCACGCCCGACTGATCGGCGCGGCACACCGCACGCTGCGCACAGGCCTTTGTCCGTGAAACCCGTCATCGCCCTGGTGGGTCGGCCCAACGTCGGCAAGTCCACCCTGTTCAACCGGCTCACCAAGTCGCGCGACGCCATCGTCGCCGACTATGCCGGCCTCACGCGCGACCGCCACTACGGCAACGGGCGCCACGGCCCGCACGAATACATCGTCATCGACACCGGTGGCTTCGAGCCCACCGCCGAGTCGGGCATCTACATGGAGATGGCCAAGCAGACGCGACAGGCGGTGGCCGAGGCCGATGTGGTCATCTTCGTGGTGGACGCGCGCGCCGGCCTGTCGGCGCAGGACCACGACATCGCGCGCTACCTGCGCCGCCTGGGCAAGCCCTGTGTGCTGACGGCCAACAAGGCTGAGGGCATGCAGCAGGGCGCGCAGCTGGTGGACTTTTTCGAGCTGGGTCTGGGCGAGGTGCTGCCGGTGTCGGCCGCCCACGGCCAGGGCATTCGCAGCCTGATCGAGCGTGCGCTGGAGCCGCTGCACCTGCCCGAAGACGGCGAGGAGGCCGCGGCCGAAGACGACGGCGTGATCCGCCTGGCGGTGGCCGGTCGCCCCAACGTGGGCAAGTCGACGCTGATCAACACCTGGCTGGGCGAGGAGCGGCTGGTGGCCTTTGACATGCCGGGCACCACGCGCGATGCGATCCGGGTGCCGTTTGAGCGCAAGGGCCAGAAGTTCGAGCTGATCGACACGGCCGGCCTGCGCCGCAAGGGCCGGGTGTTCGAGGCGATCGAGAAGTTCTCCGTGGTCAAGACGCTGCAGGCCATCGAGTCGGCCCATGTGGTGCTGTTGCTGCTGGACGCGACCCAGGGCGTGACCGACCAGGACGCGCACATCGCCGGCTACATCCTCGAAAGCGGCCGCGCGGTGGTGCTGGCCGTCAACAAGTGGGACGCGGTGGACGACTACCAGCGCGAAATGCTGCAGCGCTCGATCGAAAGCCGGCTGGCGTTCCTGAAGTTCGCCGACCTGCACTTCATCTCGGCCAAGAAGCGGCAGGGCCTGGGCGGCGTGTGGGATTCGATCATTGCCGCGCACCGCTCGGCGATGTGCAAGATGTCCACTCCGGTGCTGACGCGCCTGCTGCACGAGGCGGTGCAGTTTCAGTCGCCCAAGCGCGCCGGCATGTTCCGGCCCAAGCTGCGCTATGCCCACCAAGGCGGCATGAACCCGCCGGTGATCGTGGTGCACGGCAATTCGCTGGAGCATGTGACCGACGCCTACAAGCGCTTTCTGGAAGGGCGCTTTCGCAAGGAGTTCAAGCTGGTGGGCACGCCGCTGCGCATCGAGATGAAGACCTCGACGAACCCCTACGCCTAGCGCGAGGGCGGCTGATGCGGCTGCGCGGCTGCGCAGCGGTCGGGCGGTGCGGACGCCCTTGAAGATCACGCCCGGCGACACAATGTGTTAAGGTAACACTCCTTCACACATGCATCGGAACACGGAGAATATCGTGAGCAACAAGGGGCAGCTTCTACAAGACCCGTTCCTGAACGCGCTGCGTCGCGAGCACGTTCCGGTGTCGATCTACCTGGTCAACGGCATCAAGCTGCAGGGCCAGATCGAATCCTTCGACCAATACGTCGTGCTGCTGCGCAACACCGTCACGCAGATGGTCTACAAGCACGCCATTTCCACCATCGTCCCCGGACGGCCAGTCAGCTTCTCGACCGCCGGCGACGGCGGTGAGCCCCCCGCGACTTGAGCGCATCCGACCCGGCTGGCGCGCCCGACGCGGCGCATCGGCCCGCCCGGGCCATGGGGCGATCCACCACCGTTGACGCCGCCTCGGCCGTGCTGGTCGGGGTGGACTTCGGCCTGCCGCACTTCGACCAGGGCCTGGAAGAGCTGGGCCTGCTGGCGCAGACCGCCGGGCTGCAGCC
This sequence comes from Burkholderiaceae bacterium, assembly GCA_046091865.1. GTDB lineage: Bacteria > Pseudomonadota > Gammaproteobacteria > Burkholderiales > Burkholderiaceae_C > JBDLRH01. The sequence continues at coordinate 10,735 of JBJTCL010000082.1, forward strand.
CGCCGCGCGCATCGTCTGCAAGCGCCGCGCGCCCGACGCCGCGCTGTTCGTGGGCAGCGGCAAGGCCGACGAGATCAAGGCCCTGGCGGCCGAGTCCGGCGCCACCGAGGTGCTGTTCGATCAGTCGCTGAGCCCGGCTCAGCAGCGCAACCTGGAGCGCCACATCGGCTTGCCGGTGAACGACCGCACGCTGCTCATCCTGGAGATTTTTGCGCAGCGCGCGCGCAGCCACGAGGGCAAGCTGCAGGTGGAACTGGCCCGGCTGCAGTACCTCAGCACCCGGCTGGTGCGGCGCTGGTCGCACCTGGAGCGTCAGCGCGGCGGCATTGGCGCGCGCGGCGGCCCCGGCGAGACGCAGATCGAGCTGGACCGCCGCATGATCGGCGACGCCATCAAGCGCACCCGCGAGCGCCTGGAGAAGGTCAAGCGCCAGCGGCACACCCAGCGGCGCCAGCGCGACCGGCGCGACACCTTCAACATTTCGCTGGTGGGCTACACCAACGCCGGCAAGTCCACGCTGTTCAACGCGCTGGTCAAGGCCCGCGCCTACGCGGCCGACCAGCTGTTTGCCACGCTGGACACCACCACCCGCCAGCTCTACCTGGGCGATGCGGCGCGTTCGGTGTCGCTGTCCGACACGGTGGGCTTCATCCGTGACCTGCCTCATGGTCTGGTCGATGCGTTCGAGGCCACACTGCAAGAGGCGGCCGATGCCGACCTGCTGCTGCATGTGGTGGACGCCGCCAATCCCGAACACCCCGAGCAGATGCGCGAGGTGCAGCGGGTGCTGGCCGAGATCGGCGCGCAGGACATCCCGCAGGTGCTGGTGTCTAACAAGCTCGACGCGATCGAGCCCGAGCGCCGCCCGCAGCGCCTGCGCGACCACGCCGAGCTGGAGGGCCGCACCCTGCCGCGCGTGTTCGTGAGCGCGCGCGACGGCAGCGGCCTGGCCGACCTGCGGCGGGTGCTGGCCGAAGCCGCACGCGGCACCCCCGTGGAAACCCCTTGGGAAGAGGGTGTGCCCTGATTCGGCACAATCCGCAACAAGTCATCCGAACACACGCATGAATCTGCCTGCACTTCGCCTGTCCTGGCCCGGCGCCAAGCGCCGCCTGCTGGGGATGTTCAACCTCAACGATCCGCGTTGGGGCCGGGGCGACGAGCCCCAGGGCACCACGCCGGACGCCCAGGACGCGCCGCCCGCCTCAGGGGCCCGTGCCGGCGACGATGCGCGCCCGGCGCAGCCGCCGCGCGACGAGCCCGCCAGCGGCGGGCCGCGCATGACCGGCCAAAGCGGCGGGCCTGCCGGTGGTCAGGGTGGAGGGCAGGGTGGCGGCCAGGGCGGAGGGTCTGGCCCAGGCCCCGGTGGCCCCAACCAGGGACCGCCCGATCTGGACGAACTGTGGCGAGAATTCAATCGCAAGCTCAGCGGCCTGCTGGGCGGCAAGGGCGCGCGTCGGCCCGGCATGGGCCCGCGTCCGGGCCGTGGCAACGGCGGCGGCAACGGGGATGGCGGCGGCGGTGGTGGGGGCTTTCAGCCCGACATGCGCAGCGCCGGCGTTGGCGCCGGTCTGATCGGCGCGGTGGCGCTGCTGATCTGGCTGGGCACCGGCTTCTTTATCGTGCAGGAAGGCCAGCAGGCCGTCATCACCCAGTTCGGCCGCTACCACTCCACCGTGGGCGCGGGCTTCAACTGGCGCCTGCCGGCACCGGTGCAGCGGCACGAACTGGTGTTTGTCACGCAGATCCGTTCGGTGGATGTGGGCCGTGACACATTGATCCGTGCCACCGGCCTGCGCGAGGCCGCGATGCTGACCGAGGACGAGAACATCGTCGAGATCAAGTTCGCGGTGCAGTACCGCCTGAGCGATGCGCGCGCCTTCCTGTTTGAGAGCAAGAACCCCGCCGAGGCGGTGGTGCAGGCTGCTGAGACGGCGGTGCGCGAAGTGGTGGGCAAGATGAAGATGGACGCGGTGCTGGGCGAGGAGCGCGAGCAGATCGGTCCGCGCGTGCGCGCCCTGATGCAGACCATCCTCGACCGCTACAAGGTGGGCATCGAGGTGGTGGGCATCAACCTGCAGCAAGGCGGCGTGCGTCCGCCCGAGCAGGTGCAGGCCGCCTTTGACGACGTGCTCAAGGCCGGCCAGGAACGCGAGCGCGCCAAGAACGAGGCTCAGGCCTACGCCAACGACGTGATCCCGCGTGCGGTGGGTACCGCGTCGCGCCTGAAGGAAGAGGCCGAGGGCTACAAGGCGCGCATCGTGGCACGCGCGCAGGGTGATGCGCAGCGCTTCCGCTCCATCCTCACCGAGTACCAGAAGGCGCCGCAGGTCACCCGCGACCGCCTGTACCTCGAGACCATGCAGGACATCTACTCCGGCGTGACCAAGGTGCTGATCGAGTCGCGCCAGGGCTCGAACCTGCTGTACCTGCCGCTGGACAAGATCCTTCAGCAGACGGCGCAAGGCGGCGCGGCCGCCGAGGTCGTCGTGCCATCCACCGCACCGGCAGCGCCGGCCACCTCGGCAGGGGGCGCCGCAGCGGGTGGCGACCCGCGCAGCCGCGATGCCAGCCGTACCCGTGACCGCGAGTCGCGCTGAAGGGAGCCCACACCATGAACAAGATCGGCTTCATCGTCACCTCGGCCCTGCTGCTGCTGGGCCTGCTCAGTTCCATGATCTTTGTGGTCGACCAGCGCCAGTTCGGCGTGGTCTATTCGCTCGGCCAGATCAAGGACGTCATCACCGAGCCCGGCCTGAACTTCAAGCTGCCGCCGCCGTTCCAGAACGTCAGCTACATCGACAAGCGCCTGCTCACGCTGGACAGCAGCGACACCGAGCCGGTGCTCACCGCCGAGAAGCAGCGCCTGGTGATCGACTGGTACGTGCGCTGGCGCATCACCAGCCCGTCGGAGTACATCCGTGCGCTGGGCCTGGACGAGCGTGCCGGCGCCAACCAGCTGTCGCGCGAGGTGCGCAACGCCTTCCAGGAAGAGATCAGCAAGCGCACCGTGCGCGAGCTGATCTCCACCAAGCGCGAGGTGCTGATGGCCGACGTGCAGCGCGAGGTGCTCGAGAAAGTGCGCAACCGCAAGTGGGGCATCGAGATCGTTGACGTGCGCCTCACCCGCGCCGACTACGTGGACACCATCACCGAATCGGTCTACCGCCGCATGGAGGCCGAGCGCAAGCGCGTGGCCAACGAGCTGCGCTCCACCGGCGCGGCCGAGGGCGAGAAGATCCGCGCTGACGCCGACCGCCAGCGTGAAGTGACGGTGGCCAATGCCTACCGAGACGCGCAAAAGACCAAGGGCGAGGGCGATGCCGAGGCCGCGCGCCTGTACGCCGACGCGTTTGGCCGCGACCCGCAGTTTGCGCAGTTCTACCGCAGCCTCGAGGCCTACAAGTCGAGCTTCAACAAGAAGAGCGACGTAATGGTGCTCGACCCGTCGGGCTCGGAGTTCTTCCGCACGTTCCGCAACGGCGGTGGCATCGGTGGTGCGGCGGCCCCTGCCGCGCCGGCGGCCCCGCGCCGCTGAGGACCGGGCCGCAAGGCTTGTGCGCACACGCGGCCGCGGTGCGGAGCTGCCATGGACACCGACGCCTTCCTGACCGCCCTGGCCTGGGTGCTGGTGCTCGAGGGGCTGCTGCCCCTGCTCGCGCCCGGCCGCTGGCGTGACACCTTCAGCCGCCTGATGACGCTGCGTGACGGGCAGTTGCGCTTCTTCGGCCTGATGTGCGTGGGCGTGGGCCTGCTGATGCTGGCCTGGATGGACTGAGCCGCTGTAGCCCACCCGTAGAATGCGGGTTTTCACGCGCCTGCCATCTCCCCCATGTCTGCCTGGGTCTTGCCGGATCACATTGCCGATGTCTTGCCCTCCGAGGCGCGCCACATCGAAGAACTCCGCCGCACCCTGCTGGACACCGCGCGCGGCTACGGCTACGAGCTCGTCATGCCGCCGTTGGTGGAGCATCTGGAATCGCTGCTGTCGGGCACCGGCCAGGCGCTGGACCTGCAGACCTTCAAGCTGGTCGATCAGCTCTCGGGCCGCATGCTGGGCGTGCGCCCCGACACCACGCCGCAGGTGGCGCGCATCGATGCGCATCTGCTCAACCGCGCGGGCGTGGCGCGCCTGTGCTACTGCGGCCCGGTGCTGCACACCCGGCCCGACCGACCGCACGCCACCCGCGAGCCGCTGCAGTTCGGCGCCGAGCTGTACGGCCACGCCGGGCTGGAGGCCGATCTGGAGGTGCTGCAACTTGCGCTGGACTGCCTGCAGTCCACGCAGCTGCGCGGCCTGATCGTCGATCTGGCCGATGCCCGCGTGATCCGCAGCCTGCTGGCGGGTGCCGCGGCCAGCGACGAGCAGATGTCGGCCATCCACGCAGCACTGGCGACCAAGGACGTGACCGAACTACGCGCCATCACCGCAGGCATCGCCGGCCTGTCGGCGACCGCGCGCAACGGCCTGCTGGCGCTGGTGGGCCTGTACGGCGATGCCACGGTGCTGGACGAAGCGGCGCGTGTGCTGCCCGACACACCCGTGCTGCGCGAGGCGCTGTCGCAGATGCGCTGGCTGGCATCGCACCTGGCCTCGCATCCTTCGGGCGTGCGGGTGAGCTTTGATCTGGCCGACCTGCGCGGCTACGCCTACTACAGCGGCATCCGCTTTGGCCTGTACACGCCCGGAGCCAGTGACGCGCTGGTGCGCGGCGGCCGCTACGACGAGGTGGGTGCGGTGTTTGGCCGCAACCGCCCAGCGGTAGGCTTCAGCCTCGATGTGCGCGAACTCGTGGCCGCGGTGCCGGCGCGGGCCTTGCGCGCGGCCATCCGTGCGCCCTGGGGCGAGTCGGCCGAGCTGCATGCGGCGATCGCTTCGCTGCGTGCGCAGGGCGAGACGGTGGTGTGCGTGCTGCCGGGCCACGAGAGCGAGATCGATGAATTCGAGTGCGACCGCGAGCTGACGCAGCAAGCCGGCCGCTGGATGGTGCGGGCCCTGTGATGCCCGCGAAAGACGGATCGATGAACAACACAAGCGGACGCAACGTCGTCGTGGTCGGCACCCAGTGGGGTGACGAGGGCAAGGGCAAGCTGGTCGACTGGCTGACCGAATCGGCGCAGGGCGTGGTGCGCTTTCAGGGCGGCCACAACGCCGGCCACACGCTGGTGATCAACGGCGTGAAGACGGCGCTGCACCTGATCCCCAGCGGCATCATGCGCCCGGGCGTCAAGTGCTACATCGGGAACGGCGTGGTGCTGTCGGCGGCCAAGCTGCTCGAGGAGATCGAGGGCCTGGAAAAGGCGGGTGTGGAGGTGCGTTCGCGCCTGCGCATCAGCGAGGCCTGCCCGCTGATCCTGCCGTTTCATGCCGCGCTGGACATCGCACGCGAGGCCTACCGCGAAAAGGGTGGCACCGAGAAGATCGGCACCACCGGCCGCGGCATCGGCCCGGCCTACGAAGACAAGATCGCGCGCCGCGCGCTGCGGGTGCAGGACCTCAAGCACCCAGAGCGATTTGCCACCAAGCTGCGCGAACTGCTGGAACTGCACAACCATGTGCTGACCACCTACCTGCATGCGCAGCCGGTGGACTACGACACGGTGTATGCCGAGGCGATGCGCCACGCCGAACTGCTGCGCCCGATGATTGCGGATGTGTCGCGCGAGCTGAATGAAGCCCATCGCGACGGTGCCAACCTGCTGTTCGAGGGCGCGCAGGGCACGCTGCTCGATGTGGACCACGGCACGTATCCGTACGTCACCTCCAGCAACTGCGTGGCCGGTAATGCGGCGGCAGGTGCGGGCGTGGGCCCCGGCATGCTGCACTACGTGCTGGGAATCACCAAGGCCTACTGCACCCGCGTGGGCGGCGGCCCGTTCCCCACCGAACTGGACTGGCAGACGCCCGGCACCGTGGGCTACCACCTGAGCACCGTGGGCGCTGAGAAGGGCGTGACCACCGGGCGCAGCCGTCGCTGCGGCTGGTTCGATGCGGCACTGCTCAAGCGCAGCGCGCAGGTCAACGGCCTGTCGGGCCTGTGCATCACCAAGCTCGATGTGCTGGACGGCATCAAGGAACTGCAGCTGTGCACCGGCTACGAGCTCGATGGCGAGGTGGTCGACATCCTGCCCATGGGCGCCGACGACATCGCGCGCTGCAAGCCGGTGTACGAGCGCATGGACGGCTGGAGCGACAGCACCGTGGGCGTGACGCAGTACGACAAGCTGCCGGTGAACGCGCGCCTGTACCTGCAGCGCATCGAGCAGGTGACCGGCGTGCCGATCGCGATGATCTCCACCAGCCCGGACCGCGACCACACCATCCTGATGCGCCATCCGTTTCTGGCGGACTGAGCGGGCCCACTGAGCCGCCCCACTCAGCTGCCCCACCGAGATCCACACCCGACCCACACCACGAGGAGACCGAGCCCCATGCTGACCGAAGATGGCAAGCACCTGTACGTGAGCTACGACGAGTACCACAGCCTGATCGAAAAGCTCGCGCTCAAGATCCACCAGTCGGGCTGGCAGTTCGACACCATTCTGTGCCTGGCCCGCGGCGGCATGCGCCCCGGCGACATCCTCAGCCGCATCTTCGACAAGCCGCTGGCCATCATGTCCACCAGCTCGTACCGCGCCGAGGCCGGCACGGTGCAGGGCCACCTGGACATTGCGCGCTACATCACCACGCCCAAGGGCGAGATCGCCGGCAAGGTGCTGCTGGTCGATGACCTGGCCGATTCGGGCCACACGCTCAATGCGGTCATCACGATGCTCAAGACCAACTACAAGCCGATCACCGAGCTGCGCAGCGCGGTGATCTGGACCAAGGGCGTGTCCAGCTTCACGCCCGACTACTCGGTGGAGTTCCTGCCCACCAACCCGTGGATCCACCAGCCGTTCGAGGGCTACGACTCGCTCACGCCCGAGAAGCTTGCCGAGCGCTGGAAGGTCTGAGCGCCGTGGCCGCGCAGGACCCGATCACCGGGCTGATCCACCACCCGTACCAGCCGCCCGAGGGCTTTGCAGCGCCGCAGCCGCCGGTCCACAAGGCCTCCACCGTCATCTTTCCGAACGTGGCGGCCATGCGCGGCCGCGACTGGAAATCGCGCGCGGGCTACACCTACGGCCTGCACGGCACGCCCACCACCTTCCTGCTCGAAGAGCGGCTGTGCACACTTGAGGGTGGACGGCAGTGCGTGCTGGTGCCCAGCGGCCTGGCGGCCATTGCCAACGTGGCGCTGGCCTTGCTGGACGCGGGCGACGAGGTGCTGATCCCTGACAACGCCTACGGCCCCAACAAGGCACTGGCGCAGGGCGAACTGGCGCGCTTTGGCATCACCCACCGCTTCTACGACGCGATGAACCCGGCCGATCTGGCCAGCTGCATCGGTCCGAAGACGAAGCTGGTGTGGCTGGAGGCGCCGGGCTCGGTATCGATGGAGTTTCCGGACCTGCCCGCGCTGGTGGCCGAGTGCCGCAAGCGCGGCGTGCTGACCGCGCTGGACAACACCTGGGGCGCCGGCCTGGCGTTCGCGCCTTTCGATTTGGGCATCGACGTGTCGGCCCATGCGCTGACCAAGTACCCCAGCGGTGGCGGCGACGTGCTGATGGGCAGCGTCATCACCCGCGACGAGGCGCTGCACCTGCGTATCAAGGGCACGCACATGCGCCTGGGCCTGGGCGTGGCGGCCAACGACTGCGAGGCGGTGCTGCGTGCGCTGCCCAGCATCGAACTGCGCTACCGTGCGCACGATGCGATCGCGCGTGAACTGGCGCGCTGGCTGCGCGGCCGGCCCGAGATCGCGCAGGTGCTGCATCCGGCGCTGGAGGGCGCACCCGGTCACGCCCACTGGAAGGCCCTGTGCGGCCATTCCGATGCGGCCGCCGGCCTGTTCTCGGTGGTGTTCGACGGGCGCTACACACAGGTGCAGGTGGACGCCTTCTGCGATGGCCTGAAGCTCTTCAAGCTGGGCTATTCGTGGGGCGGATCGATGAGTCTGGTGGTGCCCTACGACATGCCGTCAATGCGCCGTGCCTGGACGCATCCGGGCATCCTGGTGCGTTTTTCCATCGGGCTGGAAGCGGTGGCTGACCTGCGCGCAGACCTCGAGCAATCGCTGCAGCGCATGGCAGGCTGAACCTTCATCGGCATCGCTGTCTGCTACAGTGGGCCGAACTGAGAGAGGAACACCTTGCCCACCCCCAATTACGGCTACGAGAAGCGTCAGAAAGAGCTGGCCAAGAAGCGCAAGAAGGAAGAGAAGCTCAAGGCGCGTGCTGAGCGCAAGGCCGGCGGCGATCATCCCGAGGACGATGGCGCTGCCCCTGCAACAGACGCAGCAGACGCAGCCGATGCGGGTGATTCGGGTGATTCGGGTGATGCAGGTGATTCAGGCGCCGGGGGCGCACCGGGCAACGCCGGTCAGGGCAGCGCGTCAGGCGCCTGATCGGCGCTCACAATCCCGCGCGCCAAGTCGCGCATCGCCTGTGGTGACCGGTTGGCCGCCACGCACACCCGGGCGGTTCCAAACTGTTTGAAGTTGCGCTGCGTCGACGCGCCGTAGCCCGGGTCGTAGTGCAGCGTCAGCAGTTCCTGCACCACCGCGCGCAACTCACCCTGGCCCACCCAGGTCGTCCAGCGCTCCACCGTCTCGCGCCCGCGCAGCGGCACCAGTGCCTCCAGGCGTGAGCAAAACAGCGCCGGGTCGCGCACGAACAGGTCGTAGTCTTCCATCAGCAGTTCCACCCGCTCGGCGTCGCTCAGGTCCAGCCGCAGGCAGGGGCTGGCGCGCATCGCATCGATCAGGCTGGCGGGCACCGCCACGTTGCCCACCTTCTTGCTTTCGCTTTCCACGTACACCGGCCGCGCGGGGTCAAAGCCGCGCAGCGCGTCCCACACGCGGGTGTCGAACTGCTTCTGGCTGGGCTGGGGCTGGTCGGGCAGCAGGCCCAGCACCGAACTGCGGTGGCTGGCCAGCGCTTCCAGGTCGAGTACCTGCGCGCCTTCGGCGGCCAGGGCCTGCAGCAACCGCGTCTTGCCCGAGCCGGTGGGCCCGCACACCACGCGGTAATACAGGCGCTGCGCCAACGCCGGCAACTGCGCCAGCAGTTCGGCGCGAAAGGCCTTGTAGCCACCCTCGATCAGGTGCACCCGAAAACCGATCTGGCCCAGCACATGGGCCAGCGACCCGCTGCGCTTGCCGCCGCGCCAGCAATACACCAGCGGCTGCCAGTCCTTGGGCTTGTCCAGCACCTCGCGCTCGATGTGGCGCGCAATATTGGCCGCCACCAGCGCCGCGCCGCGCTTCTTAGCCTCGAACGGGCTCACCTGCTTGTACAGCGTGCCCACCTCGATGCGCTGCGCATCGTTAAGCGACGGCCAGTTGATGGCGCCGGGCAGCCGGTCTTCGGCAAATTCGCTTTCGCTGCGCGCGTCGATGATGGCGCTGTACTGCGACAGCTGCCCGATGGCCTGCGCTGCGGGAACGGGATGCAGGCTCACAGCAGCTTCTTCAGTTCGGGCCAGACGTTATCCAGCATGCGGGGCTGGGCGTCCTCGTTGGGGTGGATGCGGTCGGCCTGGAACCAGCGCTGGGCGTCGGCCTGATCGGCAAAGCCCTTGAGGAAAAACGGCACCAGGCCCGTGCCCTGCGCCTTGGCCACGCGCTGGAAGACCGAGGCGAAATCGCGGGTGTACTGTGGCCCGTAGTTGGGCGGCACCTGCATGCCCACCAGCAGTACCCGCGCGCCGGCGGCCTTGGCATCGCGCGACATGCTGCTCAGGTTGTCTTCGGTCAGCGACAGGGGCAGGCCGCGCAGCGCGTCATTGCCGCCCAGTTCCAGGATCAGGTGCGTGGGCTTGTGCTGCGCCAGCAGCGCGCCCAGGCGCGAGCGGCCGCCCGAGGTGGTTTCGCCGCTGATGCTGGCGTTCACCACGCGGGCGGTGATCTTTTCGCGGGCCAAGCGCTGCTCCAGCAGGGTCACCCAGCCGCGACCGCGCGCCAGTCCGTATTCGGCGCTCAGCGAATCGCCCAGCACCAGCACCGTGCGTGCGCCGGAGGCACGCGCTGCGCGAGGCTGCGCAAGCCCGAGCATCCCCAGTCCGCCAGAGGCCAGGGCCGCCGCGATACAGTGGCGCCGTCGCATTGCGCCGCGTGGCGCACGCCCGTCCCTGCTGCCCTCACTCCCCATGCCCGAACCGATCATCTCCGTGGAACACCTGTGCAAGTCCGTGACGGACGCCACGGGAACGCTCGAGATTGTGCGCGATGTGGATTTCCGGCTGCAGCCGCGCGAAACCGTGGCCATCGTAGGCGCGTCGGGTTCGGGCAAGAGCACGCTGCTGTCGCTGATCGCCGGGCTGGATGTGCCCAGTAGCGGCACGGTGCGCATCGCCGGCACCGACCTGTTTGCGATGAACGAAGACCAGCGCGCCGCCCTGCGTGCGCGGCATGTGGGCTTTGTGTTCCAGAGCTTTCAGCTGCTGGGCAATCTGAGCGCGCTGGAAAACGTGATGCTGCCGCTGGAGCTGGCGGGGCAGGGCGACGCGCGCGCCGCCGCCACCGCGATGCTGCAGCGCGTGGGGCTGGGCGAGCGGCTCGGCCATTACCCCAAGGTGCTGTCGGGCGGCGAGCAGCAGCGTGTGGCGCTGGCCCGGGCCTTTGTGGTGCAGCCGGCGGTGCTGCTGGCCGATGAGCCCACCGGCAGTCTGGATTTCGCCACCGGCGAGCGCATCATGGACCTGATATTCGAGCTCAACCGCGAATGCGGCACCACGCTGCTGCTGGTGACGCACGACCGCAGCATTGCCGCTCGCTGCCAGCGCATCATCACCATCGCGGCCGGCCGCATCGAGTCGGACACCACCACCGGCTGATCGGAACGCCGCGTGTCCGCGGGGCGGCCGCTGCGCAGCGGGCACCGATAATCCGCGGATGTCTGCCCCCAAGGTCCTGTTCGGCTTCCACGCCGTTGGCGTGCGCCTGAAAACCGCGCCGGCCAGTGTGATCGAGGTCTACTACGACGCATCGCGCCGCGATGCGCGCATGCGCCAGTTCATCGATCGTGCCAAAGAGGCGGGTGTGCGCCTGATCGAGGCCGACGGCCCGCGCCTGTCCAAGCTGGCGGGCAGCCACGGCCACCAGGGTATCGCCGCGCGGGTGCGGGCGCTGGAGCAGGCGCGGTCGCTCGATGACCTGCTGGACCAGTTGAACGAGCCACCGCTGCTGCTGGTGCTCGACGGCGTGACCGACCCGCACAACCTGGGCGCCTGCCTGCGTGTGGCCGATGGCGCCGGCGCGCACGCGGTGATCGCGCCCAAGGACCACGCGGTGGGCCTGAACGCCACGGTGGCCAAGGTGGCCAGCGGCGCGGCCGAGACGGTGCCGTACTTCATGGTGACGAACCTCGCGCGTACGCTGGGCGAGTTGAAGGAGCGCAACATCTGGTGCATCGGCACCAGCGACGATGCACCCAAGACGCTGTATCAGGTGGACCTGAAAGGCCCGGTGGCGCTGGTGCTGGGCGCTGAGGGTACAGGCATGCGGCAACTCACGCGCAAGACCTGCGATGAGCTGGTGAGCATCCCCATGCGCGGCGCGGTGGAAAGCCTGAACGTGTCGGTGGCCAGCGGCGTGTGCCTGTATGAAGCCTTGCGTCAGCGCGGCGGCTGAGCCGCTGCGCCTGAGACCACGGGTTCATCGGCCGACGCGCTGGCCACAGGGTCGGCGCCACTAGACAAGCCGGCGCCCTTGGAGTGGTTCAGATCCAGCCCAGTGCGCCGAGCAGACCGCCAGCACCCAACAGCCAAAGCAGGTGCGTGCGGGTCTTCCACACCACCAGGGTGCTGATGACAGTCACCGCCCAGAGCGGCCAGTGAGACAGGGAATAACCGGCGTTGGTGGCAAGGATCCAGCCGGTGGCCACCAGCAGCGACACCACTACCGGCGCCATGCCCTGCTTGAAGGCGCGCACACTGCGCCGCTCGCGGTTGTGGTGGGCCCAACGCGTGGCGGCCCAGGTCAGCGTGCAACTGGGAATCATCACGCCCGACAGCGTCAGCGCGAAACCCAGCAGCGCGCCCGGGACGCCCGCTGCATTCAGGCCCACATGCCAGCCCATCAAGCCGACGAATAGCACGTTGGGGCCCGGGGCGGCCTGGGCAATGGCAATCGACGCGCTGAACTGCGGATCGCTGAGCCAGGCCTTCTGGTCCACCAGAAAGCGGTGCATGTCAGGCGCCACGGTGATGGCGCCGCCCACCGCCAACAGCGACAGCGTGGCGAAATGCAGAAACAGCTGCAGCCAGTCGGCAGTGACCAGGGTGATGTTCATCGCTTCAGTCGGCAAGTCGCCGCCAGGTCAGTGCGCAGGATAGGCCGCCCACGCCCAGTAGCACCCACAGCAGGGGAACGCGCAGCAGGGCCACCAGTACGAAACACAGTACGGCCACGCCAGCGCTCAGCGGTATACCCAAAGGGTTGCGGCGCAGGGCAGGGATGAGCTTGAGGCCTGTGGCGGTTATCAGGCCTGCGGCCACCGCGCCCATGCCGCGCAGGGCGCCCGCCACCTGCGGATGGTGCGAGTAGTTGGCGTAAAGCAGGGCCAAGGCGAGCACGATGAGCATTGGCGCGCCCAGCACGCCGGACAGCGCCGCCGCTGCACCCCGCAGGCCAAAGTGGCGATCGCCGATCATGATGGCCAGATTGATCACGTTGGGGCCTGGCATGGTCTGCGCCACGGCCCAGTCCTCAACGAACTCTTCGGGCGTGAGCCAGCGCTTCTTTTCGACGATCTCGCGCTGCACCACCGCCAGCACGCCGCCGAAACCCTGCAGCGCCAGCCAGGTGAAGGACCAGAACAGGTCGGCGGGGGAGCGCGGGCGAGGGCGTTCTTGGGGGCTGGCCTCGGGCATGCCCTGATTATCCCGGAGGCCAATGTGCAGTACCGTGTACGCGTGTCCACCCTCCATCACTCCATCGCCATGACTTCTCGCGTCTCGATGCTTCAGCACCCCGTTCGCCGCCCCGTTCGGCGCTCCGTGATGGCCGCCATCGCCTGCGGCTTGACCCTCCTTGCCCTTGGGGTGGGGCCACAGGCTGCCAGCGCGCAACCCAGCGCCGATACGGCCGTGCTGCGGGCGGCCACCGCCCAGAAGCAGCCGCTGCTGGACACCTTGCGCGAGTTGTGCAGCATCGAGACCGGCAGCCGCGACATCGAAGGCATCAACCAGGC